>JAJXXM010000206.1 GCA_021781095.1 bacterium | reverse complement strand
GCTACGCGGCATCGATCTGCGCGTGGAGGAAGGGGAGATCGTCGCGCTGCTCGGCGCCAACGGTGCGGGCAAGACGACGACGCTTCGAGCGATCTCGGGTTTGTTGCCGATTCGTTCGGGCGAGGTGCTTTTCGACGGGGAGAGCCTCCGTCGGCGCGCTCCGGATGCAATCGCACGGCTCGGTCTCGGGCACGTACCGGAAGGCCGACGCATTTTTACGCGGATGACGGTCCGCGAGAATCTCGACCTCGGGGGGTTCGCAATCGCCTCGCGTCGCGAAGCTGCAGCGCGGATCGACGAGGTGCTCGCGATCTTTCCGCGCTTGCGCGAGCGCATCGCCCAGCGTGCGGGGACGCTCTCGGGAGGCGAACAGCAGATGCTCGCGATCGGGCGCGCGCTGATCGCTCGCCCTCGCCTCTTGCTGCTCGACGAGCCGTCGTTGGGGCTCGCCCCGCTCGTCGTCAAGCAAATTTTCGAAGTGCTTCGCGACATTCACGCTCGCGGCACGACGATCGTGCTCGTCGAACAGAACGCTCGTGCGGCACTCGCACTGGCGGACCGTGGATACGTCCTTCGTAACGGCGAAATCGCACGCGGTGACACTGCGGCGGCGCTCGCACGAGACCCCGCGGTGGTGGCCGCATACTTGGGAGGGGCATAACATGCAGGCGGGATCGCTTCCATTTTCGATGGGGATGGCTCAAGGAACCCCGGTTACCGCAATTATCGCGCAGATGATCGCCCCCGCGGTGTTTATCTTGGCGTGCGGTAATTTATTGAACGTGACCATGACGCGCGTCGTGCGCGCCGTCGACCGGGCCCGTGCCCTCTTCGTCGAGATTCACGCCTTGCCGTCGGACGGAAATAATCAGCGCGATGCGATCCTCGCCGAGCTGCGGCTCTACCAGACGCGGATTAGTTATCTGCAGCGAGCGCTCTCGGCATACCATCTCGCGATCGGCCTCTTCGTTTTGGCGAGCCTTGCGGTAGCGCTCAATGCCTTGACGCACGATGCGTTACCGTGGTTGCCGACGGCATTGACCGTGGGCGGAACGCTTACCGTTCTCGTTGGGGCGATCGGCGTATTCTTGGAAACGCGCGTATCGACCGACGCCATGAAAGCGGAGATCGCGCGCGAACTCGGGGCATAGTCACTCGTTTAGGTGAGGACGAGCGTCTCCTCGCGCCGATAGACGATCTCGCCACCGACCATCGCTGCAAGCACTTCGTAACGGTCGTCCCAGAACGAAAGGTCGGCGCGCATGCCGACGGCGATACGCCCGATCTCGTTCTGCGCGCCGATCGTTCGCGCGGGCGCGTGTGAGGCCGCGACGATCGCTTGTGCGAACGGCAAACCGGTGAATGCCATATAATTGCGTAGCGCGCGGTCCATCGTCAGCGCGCTGCCGGCAATCGTGCCGTCGTCGGCGCGCATGACGCCGCCTTCGACGCGATAGCCCGGCCCTGCGGGCGGCATGAAATCGGTCGTTAGGACGACGCGATCGCCGAGCATCCGATAGAGCAGATCGACCATCGGCGGAGCGACGTGATGCCCGTCGCAAATCAGCTGAACGGTCGTGCGCCGATCTTGCATGAAGGCGGCGAGCAACGACGGGTCGCGATGGTCGAGCGGCCCCATGCCGTTAAAAGCGTGGGTGAGGCTACGGTAGCCCGTGCCGATGGCCAATAGACCCTCGGCATAGCGCGCCGCGGTGTGCCCCGCCGAACAGGCGACGCCGTGTTCGAGCATCGTTCGCACGAATTCGCTCGCGCCGTCGACCTCGGGTGCGAGCGTGACCATGACCAGCGCTCCACGGCAAGCGTCGACCATCTCTTGCGCTCGAACGCTCGACGCCGGAAGCAGACAATCGCCGCGATGAACGCGGCGAAATTTTGCGTTGAGAAACGGGCCTTCGAAGTGAATGCCGAGGCAGCGAGCTCCCTGTGGATGGTTCTCTTCGAGTTCGTGCGCGGCTTCGACGATCTCCGAGGCCGCGTGGAGCATCGATTCCCACGGTGCCGTCATCACCGAGGCGACGAATCCGGTCGCACCGGTCGCGGCGTAGGCGCGCGAAGCGACCGGCACGGCGTAGCCCTGGTCGCGATTGAAGAGCATGTCGTCGGCACCGTTGGTGTGCAGATCGATCAGGCCGGGCGCGACCGAACAGCCCTCGGGGCACGGATAGTCGCTGGGGCCTTCGGCGGGAAGGATCGCTGCGATGCGGCCACGGTCGATCGCGAGCCGCGCGTAGGCCGAGCTGCCGTCGCCCAAGGCGAGGAAGGCTGGGCCGATGATGATAGGCATACCTAACCGCTGCTTCGACGGGCCGGGACGACCCCCTAGCGCCCGAAGAGACGGCGCAGAAAGGCCGGGGCGCGCCCCGACGGCTCGGAATCGGCGGCCGGCCGCGCGAGCTCGCGGCCGATCTCGGCGCTCGAGCGTTCGAGGCGGGCGAGGCGCTCCATATGCGCCGTGGCGTGCCCGTCGAGCGTCTCCCGGAGCGCGCCGAGTTCGTTCCAGCCGGCGGGAGCGCGCCGGTTCGCAACGGCGCCTGCGTACTCTTGCGCGGAGACGGTGAAGACGCGCGCCGCCGGAATTTTTCGTTCGGCGAGGTATCGTCGGGCGAGATCGACGACGTTGCGTCGATCGTTCGCGCTCTCGTTGTCGGCCATCGTATGTGCGAAGAGCATCGGTTTGCCGAATTCGGCGATGCGCTCGTAGAGACTCAATTCGCGTTCGGAGAGTTGACGCGAGAAGAGGCAGAGCACCTCGCTCGCACTCCGCGCCGCCATCAGCGCGATGTCCTCGGCATCGATGTCGCCGGAATCGAACGCCGGCGCGTGCACGAGCACCAACTCGCGCGGGAAATTCCAGGGCGTTAGGACGAGAACCGGAGAGCGCTGCGCCGCTTCCCCAACCGACGCGGTGTCGATCGCACTCCAGGCGCCCTCGGCGTCGAGTGCGAAGGCCTCGTGCCGTTCGCCATACCGAACGTGAATTGGAAAACGCGCCATGCCGGGAACCTCGTCGCCGAGAACGGCGCTCCCGGCGAAGGCGTCGATGAGCGCGGATTTTCCTCGGCGCAAAGCGCCGACGATGGCGACGCGCCAACGCTGCGGGCGCAACCCGCGCGCGTATGCGGCGGCATCGAGGCTCGGGTCGCTATGTGCGCGGCGAAGCATCTCGGTTCCGGGATCGGCGGGGGCGATCTCCGGGGCCTCGGCGAGAAACGCATTGGCGATGCGTTCGATCTCGTTCAGTTCGCGGTCGATCGTCGCACGACGCAAACGCATCGACGCAACCCGCGCGGGGACGTCGTTCTCGGCGACGGCGGCGAGCGCGCGTTCGACGCTGCCGATATCGGCGTCGCGCGCGGTGCGCCCGGCTTCGAGCAACGCCGCATCGAGCGCGACGTCGATCCGTTCGATATTCGTCGCGATCCGTTCGCCCAAATCCGCAACGTCGTCGCGTAGCGCCGGGAAAATCGATGCACGCAAATCCGCGATCAGCTCGCGCTTCATATACGTGTCGGCGGCGGCGGCCGCAAACCGCATGGAAATCGCATGAACCAATGCGATCGCGGGGCCGCCGATTGCGTCGAGGACGATGGTTGCCGCGATCGCGTCGGCGGGGTCTCCGCTCCACAGGCTCGTTCCGAGTTGGCCGCCGAAGGCGAGCGCCGCCGCTTCGACGAGCGAGAAGCGAAGCGGGATATCCGTGCCGCTCGCATGTTCGATCGCCTCGAGCGGTTCGACGGCGAGAAGCGCCGCACGTTTCGCGAAGGCCTCGACGGCGTGCGCCGTTACGCGGTCGACGAGCACGTGGAGTCGCGCGCGATCGCGAAGCTTCGCAATATCGGTCGTATCGAACGCCTGAGCGAGTGCGAGTTCGAGTTCCTCACCTAGCGCCGCGCACTCTTGCGAGAGCCGGGAGCGGCGCGCGGAACTCTCGGCACGCAGGCGCGCACGTTGCTCCTCGATGCGGGCATCGAGCTCGACGAGCTTCGGCGTCCGTGCGAGCAATTCGGCGTGGAGCGTCTCGCTGGGGAGGGCGAGCATCGCCAGGTCGCCGTCGATCCGGGCGATCGCATCGCCGCCGACGCGAACGGCGGCGTCGCGAGCCCGCCGTAAGCGCGAGCGCCCGGTTCGTGCGATAAGCGATGCATCGAGCGCTTCGAGAAACGGAAGAAAGCGACTTGCGCTTACGCGCTCGGAATCCTCGTCGAAGGTGCCCTCGACGTAATCGCGCGCGGAGAGCGGATAGACGTAGGTCCCCGGAGCGTGGATCGCCGCGAGGCGCTCGATGCGCTCGGTCGCGTTCTGCCATGCCGGCCGTCCGTCGGCACTGACACGATTCCAGAGATCGATTTTGGTTTGGACGATAAAAATGCTGTCGATGTGACGGCGAACGATTCCCAAAAACGACGCATCGCCTTCGCTGAACGGCTGTTGCGTGTCGATGAGATAGAGCACGGCGTCGGCGCCGGGCAAGAAGCCCAGCGTCGCGCGGCGATGGGCCGGATTCGCCGAAGCGAGCCCCGGCGTATCGGCGACGAGAAACCCGCGGGCGAGGAACTCCGACGGCGTGGTGACGCGGACGCGCGTCGGCACGTCGCTTTCATCGGTCGTTGCCGTGTGTAGCGTGCCGACGTCGCCGGAACCAACGGCGATAAATCGATTGAGGCGATCGAGCGGAATGCGTTCGGTCCGCCCGCTTTCGTAATAGGCGAGCGCCTCGTCTCGTTCGCCGTTCTCCAGTTCGGTAATCGTGGCCGTCGACGGATTGATATCGACGGCGAGGAGGCCGACGAGCCGTCGCGTTTCGCCCTGCACCTCGCGACGAAATTTTCCTAGGAGCGCGTTGAGGAGATAGGACTTCCCGCTGGAAAACTCACCGACGACCGCGAGCACGAATTTTCCGCGAGCGAGCATTTCGCGCGCCGAGCGGAGCCGTTGGCTCGATGGCTCGTCGAGTGCGTCTTCCAGAACGAGGAGACGCGCGACGAGATCGTCGCGCGTCCGGTCGTACCGACGCATCGCGTCGGCGTTCACGGTACTCAAAGCGCTCAACTATACGGTCGTTAGGCGGTTCGAAGATGCGCTTCCAGCATCCACAGGCTCTTATCGGCGGCACGGCAGAGCTCGGTATAGATATCCGCCGTTGCCTGATCCCCGAGTTTGCCGCTTTCGTCGATCTGTGCGCGCAGGTGATTGGCGAAGATCGCCATGCGTTCGGCGAGCGCTTCGAGGTGCTGCTTTCCGTCGACCGCATGATGGGGATATTCTCCGAGAATGGAGCGATCGGCAGCGATCTTTGCGGTGCCCAAAGCGGTTCCGCCGAGTTGGAGGACGCGTTCGGCTACCAGGTCCACCGCCGCCTCGGCTTCATCGGCGAGCGTATCGAAAAATTCATGGAGCGCGATAAAGTGCGGACCGGCGACGTTCCAATGAGCTTGCTTGATCTGCGTCTTGAAATCGAGCGCGGTCGCAAGCGTCGCATTGAGGAGCGCGATCAGCCGTTCGCGGCTCTGCAGCGGCAGCTCGATGCGAGTGCGGTGAAGTAAGGAATTGGTTGCGGTCATTCTACGGTCATCCTTTACGGTTGGGTTGAGGTGCGTAACCCCGCATCAACCACGGTAGCGCGGCCGAGGTTTCGCCGCCGCTACTTTCCTCGAATGAGCGCCAAGGCGGCGTCCCGCTCGCGCTCCATCGTCGCAACGTCGTCCCCCTCGACGTTCAGGCGGAGGAGTGGCTCGGTATTGGAGGGGCGGACGTTCATCCACCAGTGAGGGTAGGAGATGGTCAGACCGTCGAGGTGGTCGATTTCGGCGTCGGGATGGGCCGCCGCGAGGCGCTGTAAGGTCGCTTGGATATCCTCGACGTGCGTGTTGATCTCGCCGGAACGCGCGCGGGTATCGATCGGCGCGATCGTCGCGCTCGCCGCAACGGGGCTTTCGCTAAAGAGCTCTAGACACGACATCAACGCGATCATTCCGGAATCGGCGTACCAGTTGTCGCGGAAATAGAAATGCCCGCTGTGCTCTCCACCGAAGACCACGTCGTCGTCGCGCATGATCTTTTTAATGATCGAATGGCCGACCTGCGAGCGAACCGGGATGCCGCCGTGCGAAAGGATCTGTTCGGGAACGCTGCGGCTACAAATAAGATTGTAGAGGATCTTCGCGCCGGGATAGCGCTTGAGCGTGCTGATGGCGACGAGTGCGGTGACGGTACTTCCGTCGATCAGCTCCCCGCGTTCGTCGACGAGGAACATGCGGTCGGCATCGCCGTCGAACGCGACGCCGAGATCGCACCCATGTTTTCGCACCGCCGCTTGAAGATCGACCATGTTCTCGGGCTCGATCGGGCTCGCGGGGTGATTGGGAAAGTTCCCGTCGAGTTCGAAAAATAACGGCACGACGGTGCAAGGAAGGTGCTTGAAGACGTGCGGGACCGTCGCTCCGGCCATGCCGTTGCCGGCGTCGATCGCAATTTTGAACGGCTTCACCTTCGTGCGGTCGATAAAGCTCAGCGCGTGTTCGGCAAAATCGTCGAGAACGAATCGCTCGGAGATGCTGCCCGGCTTCGCCGCCTTGGGCGGCAGATCGTCGGCGAGGATGCGGTCGCGAATCTCGCGGAGCCCACCGTCGAAGGATATCGCTTGCGCTTCCGAGCGCGTGAATTTCATGCCGTTGTACTTCGCCGGGTTATGCGATGCGGTGATCATCACGCCGCCGTCGAAGCCGTATTTGCCGACCGCAAAATAGAGCGCGTCGGTAGAAACCAGGCCGATCGAAACGACGTCGGCACCGGCCTCGGTCGCCCCGCGAGCCAGGGCGGAGAAGAGTTCTTCTCCGCTCGGGCGCATATCGCGCCCGACGACGATGCGCTTGGCTCCGAGGAGGGGAACGAAGCAGCGCCCGATTTTATAGGCTAACTCGACGTTAATCTCGGATGGAAAGACCCCCCGGACGTCGTAGGACTTGAAAACGCTCTCGATCGCTGATTTTTCCATGGCTTGCGACGCTCTTCGGAGGGGCTCTCTACGAAACCTACCATCCGATTCGTGGGAACGATCGCCTCGTCGCTCTTCATCGCAGCGGCGATCTTTTTCTCACTGCGCGTTGCGACCGTAACGAGAACGCGTATCGCAAACCTTCTCGCACGAGAGCATACGGTTACGGACGCTGCATTGTTAGTGAGCCGCATCGCGTTGGCGCGCGTCGATATCGTGGGGGCGCTTCAGATAGAAGGAGGCGCGCCGAGTGCCGCGGCTCGCCGGGGCTACTACAGCGCGATGAAGCTGCGAAAGAAGCAGCTGCAGCAAGTCCGGGCGATCGTTGCCTCGGAGCGCCTGCCCGACGCGGAGGCAGCACTGCGACTCTACGACAGCGTCGACCGAGTGCTGAGCAAGCAAATTGCGGAACCGATGTTTGCCGGTACGCTCGTTCACACCGACGAAATCGGGGAGTCGATCCGCATCTTGTCGTCGGTCGAGGGGAATTACGAACGGAGCATCGCCTTGAGCTTGGCCCATCGAGACGACGTTCTCGATGCCCGGCTGAAGGCGACGATCGATTCGGCGATCTATTTGCGCTCGTTGTGGCTGCTGGGCTTCGGCGTATTCGCACTCGGCATCAACTTATACAGCGCGCATCTCTATCGACAACTCGCCGACGAACGGACCGTCACCGCGATTTTGCAGCGTGCGTTCGTCAGCCAGCACGTTCCGCTTCCAAACTGTGAATTGGGGAGTGCGTACGAGTCCGCCGACGCGCACGCGGCCGTCGGGGGTGATCTTTTCGATGTCTATCGTCTCTCCAACGATCTCGCGCTCTTGCTCATTGCCGACGTTAGCGGCAAAGGGATCGATGCCGCCGTGATCACCGCATTCGTCAAATTTACCGTTCGCGGCATTGCATTGCGTCGTCGCGACCCGGCACAAATTCTCAGTGAGTTCAATATCGCATTCGGGCAGACCGTCGAGAACCCGTATCTCTTCGTCTCGATGTTCGTTGGAATTCTCGATACCGCAAAAGGCGAGCTCACCTACGCGAGCGCCGGGCACGACTCGGCGTTCGTCCGACACGGGCATGACGTGCGGCAATTAAGCGTTACCGGTCCGGTTCTTGGGGTGATGGTGGAGCCCTACGATACTAAAACGGTGGTCTTCGACGACGGTGATTCGCTGGTGCTCTCGACCGACGGATTAACCGAGGCGCGGAACGCCGCCGGGGAACTGCTCGGCGAGGAAGGTGCGATGGAGATTATCGCGCGCGCCCCGGAGGATCCCCAGCAACTCGCCGACCGTATCGTCGCCGCCATCCGCGAACGATCCGGTGGTCGCCTTCGGGACGACGTCGCCATTCTTGCGGTGCGGGTCCGCGTCCACGACGGTCATCACGCCTGAGCCGGCGCAGTGATCTCATGCGCCGGAACGACGATGGTGCGCCCGTCGTCGGTGCGCGCCCGGTGCATCGTGATGCCGTAGGCTTCGTCGAGCAGTGAGCTCGCCAGCACTTCATCGGGCGGAGCGAGTGCGAGCATGCGGCCGCATCCCAAAAGCAGTACGCGGTCGGCGACCGATGCCGCCTCGTTAATGTCGTGGAGGACGCAGAGGACGCTCGTCCCGCTCTTCGTGCGTTCGCGCAGCAGCTCCAGGACGTTGTGCGCGACGCGCACGTCGAGGTGCGTCGTCGGTTCGTCGAGGAGTAAGAGCGGAGCTCCCTGCGCGAGCGCCATCGCGATCCAAACGCGTTGCTGCTCGCCGCTGCTCAAATGCGTGAAAACGCGGTCGACGTACTCCTCGATATGGGTCGCGGCGATCGCCGCGGCGATCGCACGCTCGTCCTCTTCATCGGCGGAGAACTTCCACCATGGCCGGTGTGGAAAGCGACCGATGGCGACGACGTCGCGCACCCGGAGTTCGTCGGCGAGCAGTTCGTCGGAGGCGAGCATAGCAATGTGCCGAGCGCGGCGCGCGACCGGAAGGCGATGAACCGCCTTGCCGTCGAGTTCGATCGTTCCCGCTGCGGGCATTTCAAAGCCCGCACAGGCACGGAGCAGCGTCGTTTTCCCAACCCCATTCGGGCCGAGCACCGCGACGAATTCTCCGGGGCGAAGTTCGAAATCGATATCGTCGAGAACGCGTCGGCCTCCGCGTTCGAGAGCGAGCCCTCGCGCACGAATCATCGGCGGTGCTCCCGCCGGAGATAGATGATGATGAAGATGGGGATTCCCGCGAAGGCCAGCACGATCCCTAAGGGAAGTTCGCGCGGCGCGATGACCGCGCGTGCGATCGCATCGGCCGCGATCGCCATCGCGGCGCCGAGAAATGCGCTTGCGGGCAAAAGCGCCCGCGCGTCGCTGCCGACGATGCGGCGCGCGAGATGCGGCACGATCAGCCCGACAAATCCAACCATTCCCGCTAACGAGACGGCCGCGGCGGTGAGCAGCGTCGCCGACCCGAGAATCGACCATTGCGCGCGCTCGATGTCGAGACCGATACCGCGCGCTCGAAGATCGCCGATGCGTAGCGCGTCGAGCGAACGAATATTTGCGAGCGCGACGAGCGCGCCGACGATGGCGTAGGGCAGCGCGAAGCGCAGATCGTTCCAGCCGCGTCCGGCGAGGCTGCCGACGAGCCACGCTTGGAGCGTGAGTTGAAACGACATGCTGCGTGCGAGAACGCCCAGCAGTGCGACCGATGCGGCGAGCAGTGCCGAAACGGCGACGCCGGCGAGAATGAGTCGCGTTGCATCGATTCCGCCGCCGCGACGGGCGAGCGCGGCGACGAGCAGCGAGGCGGCGAGGCCGCCGGCGAAACCGAGTGCGGGGAGTACGGAGAGCGCGACGCCGAACGCCAGCGCGGCGGCGATCGCCGCTGCGGCCCCGGCGCTCGTGCCGATGAGGTAGGGGTCGACGAGCGGGTTGCGCAGCATTCCCTGAAGCTGTGCGCCCGCGAGTGCGAGCGCCGCGCCGACGAGTGCCGCACAAAGGACGCGCGGCATACGAAGTTGCCAGACGATGGTGTGCGCGATATCGCGTGCGTGCGGATGGGCGAGTGCGTGAACGATCTGAGCGAGTGGAAGCGCGTCCCCTCCGACGGCCAGCCCCGCGCCCGCTGCGAGAATCGCGGCGAGTGGTGGGAGAAGCCGTCGGAGGATCACGGTAGGCCGCTACCGAGTCGAGAATTCGACGGAGAAACTGCGGCCCGGCATCGGATATCCCGAGATTTGCGCGTACCGTTCGTTGCCGAGGTTCTCACCGCGCAGGGTGATCGTGGCGTGGCGAGCGATCCGGAACTGCACGTACGCCGAGAGATTCGTATAGCCGATCGCCTGGGCGAAGGGGGGATTGGGCTGCGGATTCCCATTCGCGTCGTAGTAGATTTCGTTCGCGGGATCGTTCCGAAGCCCGGCGGTGCTCGCGGTGATTCCCCATCCGTGCAGGCCCGGTGCGAACGGATGTGCGGAGAGGTAATCGAGCGTGATACGCGATGCGAGCACCGGCCCGCGCCCGTAGATGCGGGAGTTCGTCGTCAGATCGAGCGCGCGGTAGAGATCGGTGATCGATGCGCGAACGCCGATTCCGTGGAGACGACGCGTCTTCGCCGTGAAGGTGAGGCCCTGGAGCGACGCCCGATCGACGTTTTCGGGAATGAAGAGTGGTGGTGCGAAGACGATCAGGTTCGTCGCACGCGTGTCGAAGAACGTGAGGGCCGTTCCGCCCAACACGCGGTCGTTCGAAAGAGTCAGGTCGGCAACCCGTGCGCGCTCCGGTTGAAGATTCGGATTCGAGCACGGAAAGGCGGCCGGGCAAGGATAGTAGAGCTCGAAGATAGTCGGTGCTCGAAACGCGGTTGCGAGATTCGCACGCAACGTCGTATCGCCGCCGAGAGCGAAGCGTCCGCCGATCGACGGAGAGAGCGAATTTCCCGCGCTGCCGTCGCGCTCTCCGCGAAGTCCGACGTAGAACGAGTTGCTCTTGCCCGAGAACCAGTGCTCTTGGGCGTAGAGCGCGCTCTGCGAAACGCTCGGTGCGGCGACGCCGGTCGGCGAATTGTCGATCAGCGAGGTGCCGCGCGAAAGGTCGATGCCGTAGAGCAGTTCGGCGCGTGCTCCGTGCACGATATTGCGAAGGTTGAAGCTCGTTGCGGCATATCGCGAGACCGTTTGGCAGCCCGCCCCGATGCACGACGTATAGGCGAGCGCGTCGGTGGAGCCGGCGATCTGTGCGATGCTCTCGCTCTGCGCGCGTCGATAGACGAAGCGGCCGTGGAGGTAGCTATCGACGGTATCTTGTCGCGAGGTCGGAGTATAGTTGCCGTAATTTCCCGGCACGCCGAGATGTTGCGAGGTAATGCCGAGATCGAAGCGGGCGCCGACGGCGCCGAATCGGTGCGTGAAATCGCTGCGGAACGTCGAGCGTTCGACATCGGCGTTGGCGCGCGTCGTCCCGTCGGGAAGGGCGTAGGCATTCGCCGCGACGTACCGTTCGAAGCTCAGGAACGGCAGATCGATGCGGAGATCGTTGGTTCCGAAGGAACCGGAGCGAAGGTCCACGCGGGTGTGTCGACGCGGCGCGGTGATGATGTTGATGACGCCGCCGATCGCGCCCGAGCCGAAGAGCGTCGAGCCGCCGCCTTCGACGACTTCGATGCGTTCGACGCCCGAGGTCGAGACGGTCGAAAGATCGGGCGCTCCCAATTGCATGCCGCGTAGCGGCGTGCCGTCGAGCAGGACCAGCGTTTCATCGGCGGTCGCACCGCGCATCGAGATGGAAGCCACGGCGCCGGGGCCGTAGCGCGTTACGAAAACGCCTGGGATCGACGAGAGCGCCTGCGCGACGCTCGTCCATCCGTGCTTCGCAATCTGCGCGCGGGTGAGGACGTAGGTCGTGCGAACGGCATCCGTACGAGGTTCGTTCGAACGATCGGCGGTAACGACGCGCACGATCGTGCGCAACGGCGTTGCCGTGGGTTTGGGGGTTGGAGTGGCCGCTCGAGCGACGGCAGCGGAAGATGAGAGAAGAAGCGCGCACAGCGTGGCGCGCGAAACAGCACGAAAAGAAGCGTGCATACCCGGTCCTTTCAACGCGAGGTGGTGATGCAAAACGCTCCGGGACCGGTATCCTGACTCTGCGGCTCCTCACCTTATGCCGTTCGTCTTCCCGTCGCCGAGGCGATAGTGACGAATGGCGGCTCCCCGCTAACAGTGGCGCGACCGTGCCGGATTCCCACCGGCTTCCCGCGCCCGGGCGTGACCGGGCTCATTGGACCACGCAGGCGAGGGTTCCTGGTACTGCGAAGGTCGCTCGTTGTGTTTCACGCCCTCCGCGCGGCGACGATCGTCGCGAGCTTGCTCGCGCCGCACCGGATCGTTTCGCTGCTCCCATCGCTGACCGAAGATATCTGCGCGCTCGGCCTTCAACGCGAACTCGTCGCGGTCTCGGCGTACTCGCGCGATATTCCGTGCGCGAAAGGCTTGCCGCGGGTCGGCGACGTTCGGAGCGTCGATAACGAACGCATCGTTGCGTTGCACGCCGATCTGGTTTTCGGCTTGCCTTCCGAGGCGCAACTCGTCGCCCCGTTACGCGCGCTCGGAGTGCGGGTGATTTTGCTTCCCGATGAACGGTACGAGGATATCTACCTCGACATCGCGCGCATCGGCGCGGCCGCGGGCGTCGAGCAGCGCGCCGCCCGGCTCTCGGAACGCCTGAAAGCGGAAGTCGCGGAGCTTCACGCGCGCACGCGTTCGTTTCGCACGCATCCTCGCGTCTTCGTCGCGTTGAGCGTCGAGCCGATCTGGACGGTGGGGCCGCAGAGTTATATCGCGCGAATGATCGAACTCGCCGGCGGCCGCCCCGCGGTAACCCGACTCCCGCAACCCTACGCGCTGTATAGCCCGGAGCGATTGCTCGCCCTTCGCCCCGATGCGATCGTCGCGACGCGCGATAGCGAGATCGAAACGGTGCTGACGAAAGCGCCGTGGAGGGACTTACGCGCCGTACGGCGCGAGCGAATTCTCATTCCTCCGAACGACGATATGCTCGTTCATCCCAGCCCGCGTTTTATTGAAGGACTCCGGTGGCTCATTCAACGACTGCAACCGATAGCAAACCGCAGCGCGCACTCGTCGTAGCCGTCGATCTTCGCGACCCGCGGCGCCCGCTCGAACCGGAGTTGGCCGAATTTGAGGCGCTCGCGCGTGCGGTCGGCGTCACCATCTGCGAGCGCGTCGTGCAAAAGCGCGACGCGCCGGATCCGGCGACGCTGATCGGTTCGGGCTTGCTCGCGGAACTGCCGGGGCGGGCCGCCGCGCTGGATTGCAACCTGCTGCTGGTATTCAACGAGCTTCGTCCGCGACAGCGCAAGAACATCGAGAAGGCCCTCTCGCTGCCGATCGTCGACCGCACCATGCTGATTCTCGACGTGTTCGCGCAACGCGCGCGTTCGCATGAAGGGAAACTCCAAGTGGAGCTGGCGCAATTACGGTATCGCTCGACGAAGCTCGCCGGCGGCGGCGCCGATCTCTCGCGTCTGGGCGGCGGGGTTGGAACCCGCGGCCCCGGCGAAACGAAGTTGGAGGTGGACCGCCGCCGCATCGCTGCGCGCATTCTCTTGCTGGAGAAGCGCATGGGCGAGGTCCGCCGCGGGCGGGCGACGCGCCGTCGCGAGCCCGGAAGCGAACTTCGCGTCGCGCTTGTGGGCTACACCAACGTCGGCAAATCCTCGTTACTCAATGCGATGGCGCGTAGCGATATCTTCGTTGCCGATCAACCTTTCGCCACGCTCGATCCGACCACGCGCCGCGTCTACCTCGGACCGGGACTCTTCGCGCGTATCAGCGATACGGTTGGTTTCATCACCGATCTTCCCAGCGAGCTCGTCGAAGCGTTTCGTGCGACGCTCGAGGAGCTCGACGAAGCCGACGTGTTGGTGGAAGTGCTCGATGCTTCGAATCCGGATACGCCGCGACAGCGCGCCGCCGTCGAAGCGATCCTTCACGATCTCCATCTCGACGAGACTCCGCGACTGGTGGTGTTTAACAAAGGCGACGCCGCGCGCGATGACGTCGGCATCACCGCCGATGCGTTCGTTCTCAGCGCGCGCACCGGCGAGGGGATCGATGCGCTGCGGGCGGCGCTTAGCGAACGTGCATCGGATGTGCGAGGTCGTTCGCCGATTGCTCCGCAAGCCACACCGTAACGTCCGAGGCGAGCCAGCGCGCCATCTGCTCGAGGTGACCGCTATAAAAATGACGCATGCGCGAAAACGCAGCGTACGCTTCGTGCCGATCGCGCACGGTGTAACCCCCCGATTCGAGTCGATCGCAGGCGAGCCCGAACTGCGTTTCGTCGATGCGCTCTCCCGGCGCGTGCGGCAGCAAGTAGTAATTTGCCAGATCGCTGAGGAGGTGGCGTGCCGATCCTAGGAGCGCGCGTGCCTCGGCTTGTGCGTAGGGCGCGTCGACGGTGGTCACCGCGATCGCGGCCGCATCGAGCACGGCGCCGAGCGAGCTCATCCATGAGTGGTTGTCGTGTGCGGAGCGGAAGAGTGCGATCTGCGGATAGGCGAGGGTTTGGTCGAGGGTGCTGACGCACCACGATTCCGCCTCCCGCAAAAACGTCGAAAGCTCTTGCGGCGATTTGGTCTCCGCGCAAAACATCAGCAAACCGATCCCGCTCGGCGGTGCCCCCGCGCGCGCGCTCAAACGCACGACGAACTCCTCGCGTCGATTGAACGCCGCGAGCATCGTCAGGAGAAAGGAGGCGAGGACGGCGATGATGGTGACGCCGGTCGCCCCCGTCATGAGCGCGACCAAACGGGTGATGCCGTTTCCCGGAACGATGTCGCCGAAGCCGATCGTCAGCAACGTGACGCCGGCGAAATAGATCGAACCCGGCCCGTTGGGATGCGGGTGCAGATGGTCGCGCAAGGCGTAAAAGATGCCGCCGAAGCCGAGGATGAGGAGCGTGATCCAGATCCCAATCTGCACGAAAAGATTGAAGGGCGCGAAGAGCGAGAGGAATTCGTCGCGACGTCCGTGTTCGTTGAAGTTCGCAGCGACGCGCTTCCAGAGCGGCCAACCGACGCGCGAGAGCGTTCCGCTCGCGCGCCACGTGCGGTTCGATGCGCGCGGAATAACCGCGAGAAAAATATCACGGAGCGAGAGCGCAACGAGGACGACACCACCGAGGGCGGCGAGGAGGTCGAGCCACATGGCGCCGAGATTCGCCGCCGGAGGCTGCGGTTCCGGGAGAGCGGCGCGCATCGCAGCAAAACCGCCGTGTCGTGGGCGCGGTCGACTGGGGAACAGCCCCGGGCATGGATTCGCAACGCGGTTTTACGCTGCTCGAAACGATGGCGGCGTTGGGCATCGTTTCGCTGTTGTTGCTCGCCGGGTTCCGCCTCGCGACGCTCGCGCGCGCACCCGGTGCGACGGCGAACGCCGCCGCGCAACTCGATGCGGCGATCGCTCTCGCCCGTTCGCTCGCGCGGGCATCGGGAAACGGCGCGACGCTGCTGGTGCTTCCGCGACACGACACGCACGGAGCGCCGATGCCGGGCTTTCGCATCGTGCTCTACCGCGGGCGCCCGAACGCTGCGGGCGCGGCGACGCTCGCGCGCGAGCTGCCGCTCGTCACGGATGCCTCACTGCAGGAAGCGCAGCTCGGCGCGCCGCCTCTGGCGCTGTTTTTTCGTCGCGATGGCACGGCCGTCGGAAGCGCGCACCCGGTGCTCGCGGGTGCGGCTTCCGCTCCGCAGCTCGCGCCGATCGCAGCCGAGCCGCCCTGTCCGAGTGCGGTGGGTATCGTGTTGCAGATCGCGCGAAACGGAGCGATGGTCACGAGGGCGATTCCGTGCCCGACAGCGCCGAACGCGACGGTCGCAGCGCCGCAGCCATCGATGACGCCGAATCCGCCGACGATCGCGCCGCGCGCGCTGCTCTTTCACTGGCCGAGCGCGCCGGAGGAGTGGTTCTCGATTGCGGAGTTCGGCTATCGACGCTGGTTCGCGGCGACGGGCGGGGCGATGCGGGGGTTTGCGTGCGTCGACGGCGGCGCTGCAGTGGTGGCGTTTCCGAGTGCGCCGCCGTATTCGGGGCCGCAGAGCGCTGCCGACGCACAGAGTTCGCCGGCGCCGCCGAACGCGCCGTATGCGTATCCGGTCGCAACGAGCACCGCGCCGGGTGCGATGGACGATGCACCGGCGCATTTTCCGGTGCTCCCCGTCGGTGCGGGGCTCTGCACTGTGCCACTCGTCGATGCCTTCGCACAGCACACCGACCCGTGGGGAAATCCGCTCGTCGTGACGATGCAGGTGATGGGCTGGTTGACGCTCTCGCAAGGCGGTAATAGCGCGACGAGTCAGACGCCACCGCTCGCCACGACGCCGCAGTTGACGCAGGGCAAAGCGTTGACGATCGACGCAAGCAAGACGTTCGATAACGATCCGGCGGGGATCGTCTTTAGTGCGGTTTCGTGGAGTTCGGGTGCGTGCGGGAACGCGCTGACGGTTTCTGCGAGCGGCAACAACACGGCGGGAAGCGGCCCGAGCGGTACCGCAATGCATAGTTTTCTGATTGCCGATCGAACCCCACCGGCCACCGCCCTCACCTGCACGGGTTCGCTCACCAACCAGTACGGCGAGCCTGCGGTCGCGTTTACCGTCAAGGTCGCGGCGGGTGCCTCGGTGTTTTTCACCTGGCCCGCAGGCGGCATCGTGGAAGCGACCTCGGGCTCGACTTTGGCGGCGCTACCAATGCACGAGCCGCTGGTCGCGAAACTTTTTGGTGCTGAAATCGCCGATGCATTGACGACGGGCTGCAAAGCCGTCGCGATTCAAAGTGGCATGAGCGCGTTCCCGACATCGTACACGCCCGCTTCGTTCGCGCAGCTGCCGCCAGCCGCGCAATCATTGCTTACAGGGCAAGGGTATAGCCTCTCGTCTGACGGCTCCGGCTGCGTGATGCAAAACGGCGCACCCGCCGCGCAAGCGCCGATCGTTGCCTACGTCCCCGGCAGCACGAATACGACGACGCCGACGTATCAAGGTGTGCCTGCACCAGGATGTAACAATATCGCATCACTCGGGCAACCAAATCCGATGAGTGCGTCCGGCGCGGAGGTCGATATTCCGGTGATCCCCGGATCAAATCCCGGCAGTTGCACGGTATCGATCACCTCCGCGTCAGCCTCTCCCGCACCGGAAAGCGGAAGCGTACCCGTTCAGGTATCGATAGCGGCATGCGATTTTATCGGCGGCTCGTGTACCGCTCCTCCGGGAACCTCCAGCGGCAGCGGCGGTTGCGGCTTTGGAACCTCGGGAGGACAGACGAGCACTACCTCATATAAATTCATGCTCTCGTCACCATCGACCGGACAAATAACCACCCAAAAATCAGGCCAAGAGGTGGTCACTCGTACCGGCTCTGGAACGATTTGGCTCGTTAGCACAACGGCCACGACAACCTACTCTGGCGCGGTTCCCCATTGTTCGGTTCGAACAACGCTTAGTGGAACGAAAACCGTTATTTAACATCTCATTAAAAAGAACCGGAGCACAAAACTCAGGTTCTTTTTATCAAAAAGCGCCGTTATTTTAGTGGAGTTTGGTGGTAACGCAAGAAAGGCAGCCGAAGCCGCCTTTCTGGCGTTACCTTCTCGCGCCGTTTTTTACGGCCAGTTCGGGACGTTCGGATCGGTGAACGCACGCGGATCGATCGGGAACTCGACGCTTCCCGATGCCGAATGGACCCCGGCAACATAAGGAACCCATTGTCCCGCAAACCATTCGGTTTGCTGATCCATCGCGTAACTATACGGCGTCGGCGGGAAGACCGGCGAAATGTCATCTTGGCAACTCGTTCCGCCGATACTACCTTCGTTTCCGGTTGTCAGCCCACCAAACGGATTTCCTGGCCACGGTGCATTGGCGTAGGTCGGGTCCTGATGGTAGGTATTCGTTGCGCGGATATTCTCCAGCAGCCATTCGTCGATCGTTCCCGCTGCGAGTCCGTTCGCCGCACGCTCGTTCTGCCAATCGACGAAGCACGGCGTCTCGCTCGTAGGATTCAGCGTTGCGAGCCGATACTCGCCGTTCTGCTCCCACGGAGCTGGCGTCATCGTCGGCACGGGCGGCAAGGTCGGCGCGAGCAGCGTTTGATTTCCGCCGGTGAGCATCACGTTATCGTGAACGGTTGCCTGCACCGGGTCGCTATCGCTCGTCGCGTCATTCCCGATGACGAGGAGGTAGTGGCCGTTCGGTGCGCCGTTGAGTGTGAATTGCCCGCTCGCGTTGGTCGTCGATTGTGGCGTAGGCAGCGGCGTCGGGCAGCCGTCGTTCTCCGGAGCGATCGACGCAGGAGCGGGCGTTGCGCCACACGGCCCCCACGGCATCAGGACGACCCGAACCCCGGCGAGCGGCTGGCCGTTCGCATCGTTGACGACGACGCCCGAGGCGTTCGTGGTGCTCTGCGGGCCGGAACTCGAAACCGGGCTCGAGATCGGCGTGGGGGTGCTAGGGCTTCCGACCGGCGGAACCGGGCTAGAACTTCCACCCCCGCCGCCACAGGCGGCCACGAGAGCGAGCCCGGCAACGCCGAAGCCGGCCACTACGGGGAAAAAGCGAACGCCCATCCGTACGGGTTACCGAACGAAGCAAGCGCTTTCCCGCTATGGCCGCAAAAATTCGTCGCCCGCGCCCGCGGGCTCTACGTGCCGTCTACCGATGCAGCAGGATTGCGAGCATCGTCGTGATCCAGGTCCCGATAACGATGCCGATGAGCCAGGTGAACTTCGCATCGACCTGCGCGAAACGCGCATCGACCTGCGCGAAACGCGAGTCGACCTGCGCGAAACGCGAGTCGACCTGCGCGAAACGCGCATCGACCTGCTCGAAACGATGGTCGATCAGCTCGAAACGGCGCTCCATGCGCTGCTCGAATCCATCGAGCCGTCGATCGATACCGTCTACGCGGCGGTCGAGCGCTTCAAGTCGACCGGCGATCTGTTCCAGGGCTCCGGTGAGCCTAGCGATCGGAGGTTCCCAAGGCTGAACGCTCATGCAGAGCTCCTTTCACCCACTCTATCACGCGTTCGCATGCAAACGACAAGGGCTCAGCGGGAATCCCCGACGCTAAGCCCTCTGTGGAGCGGGGCTTTCGGATGCCGTGTATGCCGCGCACGAGTATTCGTTGACAAATTAGAAACGCCTATGATAATAGTTAGGCGTGGCTAACAATAAGGTGGGCTCTAGGATCGCTCGCATTCGAGTTTTGGCACTGGGCGCCGCGCTAGGGATCGCTCTGCTCTGCCCGCAGTCGGCCCGGGCGATTCCTATTTTTTCACGCGAATATGGCGTCACATGTGAAAAATGCCACTCCGTCATTCCCGAACTCAATGCGTTCGGTGCAGATTTTGTTGCGTTTGGTTATCGCATTCCCGGCGTGAAACCAGGAGCGGTATTTCCGCTCTCGATCAAAGTGAATGTGGTGGATTCGAGCGAGCGACAGGGTGCCGGCCCCGATGGTGCGGGGTTGCCGAAGGCGATCGTCGATGAGATTGAACTTTTTACCGGCGGTGCGATCGGGTCGCGTGCGTCGTATTTCGTCGAACAGTATGTCGTCGATGGAGGCGAGCATGGGCTCATTCGCGATGCGTGGGTGACCGATCGCCTCAATCCGTGGCAATCGCGCATTCCGCTCTACGTTCAGGGCGGCTCGTTCACGCTGCCGCTGCCGGTCGATCCGGAGACCTTTCGCGAAAGTTACCAAGGCTATGCGCTCTTCACTCAGAGCGTGGGGGAAAATCCTTTCACTTTTTTCGACCCAAAAATAGGTCTCCGTCTCAGCGTCGGTGACCCGCTTAAGGGGCTCAACGGCCAGATATTCGTGGGCCCAGGTCACGATCGGCAAAGTGGCCTCGCGACGAGCGGTCTCGATACGATGGTCGTGCTTCAAGACGCGTTTGGAAAGTTCGTGCTTACGGGATACCGCTATGCCGGCGCGCGCCCGAGCCTCCAAGGGGCGCTCGATACGTTCCATCGCATAGGATATGCCATCACCTCCGGCCAGTGGGGGCGCTTCGCCGTCGAATCCGTTCTTCAAACCGGTTGGGATTCACAATGCGGCGTGAGGATAGCGATGGGATGCAGCTCGAGCGGCGGTTTCACGCAAGTGCGTTACGAACTTACGCCACGGCTTTTTGGGCTCGCACGTTACGAGGGAACGCAGGATGGCCTCGGCGGATTTCTTCGCGACGGCGTTCTTCTGGTTGGATATTCTCCGAACGAGAGCAGTCGCATCACGGTTGAGGACGTTATTCAACACGTTCCGTTCACCTCACATACTTTTAATCTTCAGTTTACGAAAGCGCTGTAATGCAATTGAGAACCCGAAGGATAGCATTCCTCGCTCTAGCCTTGTGGACGCTCTGCGGTAACCTCGCTCTCGCCGACGGGAAGGTGGTGCGTTCGATCGATCCGACGAGATCGAATGCGACGTTTACCGTGAAGCACATCTTCGTATCGCATGTGTCGGGGAGCATTCCGATCGTTGCGGGGCGTGTGGTGCTCTCGCCAAACTCGCTCGTGCCGCTACAAGTGCGTGCTACCCTCGATCCGAACGGGGTACATACCGATAGTACGGACCGCGATGCCGCATTACGAGGGCCCGAGTTTTTCGACGTGAAAAAATTTCCAACGTGGACGTTCGCCAGCACGGCGATCGTCGCGCACGGAAACGCAGCATTTACGATGGATGGGGTATTAACGATTCACGGAGTGCCGCAGCACGAACGGCTGAACGTTACCATCGGCGGCGACGCCGCGCACCCGGTCTATCGCGCGACGGGGACGATCGACCGTCGAGCGTTTGGGATGGCCGTGACTCGCCTCGACCCGGTTATCGGCGGCACCGTCGAGGTCACGATCGAGGCCGCGATTCGTGGCCTTTAGGGGGCCGGTGTTGCCGATGCGATCGGCGATGCCGAAGCGCCGGGCGATGCCGAAGCCGCCGGTGACGCGGAAACGCCCGGCGATGGGCTCGCGGAGGGCTCGGGGCTCGGGCTCGGTGTCCCAGGAGGAGGAAGGGTTGCCTCTCCCGCCGGAAGCGCAGCCGGCACCAAGCGGAGATAGCGAGCGTTCGCCGTCTTGTTCTGCAACACGAAGACGCGCTTCGAGACGTAGGTGTAGCCCGGCGCGTGCACCTGCACGACTTGGTTGCCGATCGGCACGCCGGTGAGCACGAAGGCTCCCTCTTTATCGGCGGTCGCAGTGTAAAGCGAGCCGACCGAGACGAGCGCCTCGGGGATCGGTCGGTTGGTGGTCGCGTCGAGCACGCGGCCGACGACGGTCCCGTACGATTGGACGCCTACGACATTTGGCGGCGGCGAGCAACTGCTGCCGATCGCGGTGAGAACGAGTAAGGCGATGACGAGCGTGCGCTGCATATTTACGACGATACGCCGCCATTCGCCAGGGTTCCCTGGGGGGCTCGCCAAAAACATCGGTTTGCAATGAATCCGTACCTACCGGTCGCGATCTTTCTGGCAGTCGCGCTCGCTGCAGCCTTGCTCTTTACCGTGCTTCCTGGGCTGCTCGCGCAACGAAAGCCGAATCCTCTCAAACTCGAAGCGTACGAATGCGGCGTCGAACCGACATCTTCGGTATCGGGGCGCTTCCCCGTCCGCTTTTATTTAATTGCGATGCTCTTCGTCGTCTTCGATGTCGAAGCCGCATCGTTCTATCCCTGGGCCGTCGAGCTGCACGCCCTCAAACTCTTCGGGCTCCTCGAGATGGTGGTTTTTATCGTCGTCCTCGGCATCGGATACGCGTACGTTTGGAAGCGCGGAGGTTTAGCGTGGAAGTAGGCCCGGGTCACTTTCTCTTAGCAAAGCTCGACGACGTCGCGCGTTGGGCGCAGAGTTCGAGCGTTTGGCCCTTAACGATGGGGCTCGCCTGTTGCGCGATCGAAATGATGACGGTCACCGCGCCCGAGTACGATATCGCGCGCTTGGGATCCGAGGTGTTTCGCAGTTCGCCGCGCCAAGCCGATCTCATGATCGTCTCGGGGCGCGTCGCGCAAAAAATGGCGCCGGTCGTGAAACGCCTTCACGATCAGATGGCCGATCCCAAATGGGTGATCTCGATGGGCGCGTGCGCGAGTTCCGGCGGCGTCTTCGATAACTACGCCATCGTTCAGGGCGTCGACACGATTATTCCCGTCGACGTGTACGTTCCCGGATGCCCGCCGACCCCCGACGGTCTCCTCTATGCCGTCAATCTCATCCAGCAGCAGATTCGCGAAGGCGGGCGCGGCGGCGTCCTCGCACGCGGTTAGCACACGTTCGAGCGCAAGAAGAAAGGCCCGAATGCCGAGCA
>JAJXXM010000257.1 GCA_021781095.1 bacterium | reverse complement strand
TCGGCTGCAGGTACGGTTTCAGACGCGCATATTTATCCCAGAAGGGATCCATATGTACGACGAGGTCTTTCATCGGCTGGAAGTTCGGCATCGGATCGATCTTGACCGAGCCGTCCTCTTCCATCGCCGAACCGCACGACGTCTTGCAGGCGAGCGACGTGACGCCGCCGATGCTCATCGAGCACGAGCCGCAGATCGCCGAACGGCACGAACGACGGAACGAGATCGAACCGTCAACCTCGGCCTTCGCGTACTCGAGGGCATCGAGTACCGTGGTGGTTTCGGGAAGATCGACCGTTACCTCGTCGCGGTGGGGAACGCTATCTTTTGCTTCGTCGAAGCGAAAAATATCGAGCTTAATCTTCGCCATTAGTAGCTCCTCACTTCGGGCTTGAAATCGGTGATCTTGACGGCCCGCGAGTAGTCTAATCGCGGCAGGGCGTTCTCTTGCCGGAAGGCGAGGGTGTGCTTCAGCCAATTGGCATCGTCGCGCTCGGGGTAATCGGTGCGCGATTGCGCGCCGCGCGATTCTTTCCGTTCCAACGCACCCTTCGCGAGGCAGAGCGCCGCATCGATGAGGAAGTCGGTTTCGAACGTCGAGACGAGATCGGTATTGAAGGTCTTCGATTTATCCATGACGATCACCGACTCGTCGAACTCTTTGCGGACCGCTTCGAGATCGGCAACGCCCGAAGCGAGATCTTTTTCGTTCCGGAAGATAAAGGTGTTGGCGCTCATCGTCTCATTCATCTTCCGACGAAGGATCGGTGCGCGCGTTCCCTTACTGCGCGCGAGTAACGCTGCGATGCGATCCTTCTCGGATTGCAACGTTTTCGTCGAGGGGCGAACTTCGCCGACCGATTTGATGTAATCGACGGCGTGCGCTGCCGCGCGGGCGCCGAAGACGATCGTGTCGAGCAGCGAGTTGCCGCCGAGACGATTCGAACCGTGAACGCTCACACACGCGCATTCACCCGCCGCGTAGACGCCGGGGACGCGGGTCGCGCCGAACTTGTCGGTCTCGATTCCGCCCATCGTGTAATGTGCTCCGGGAAGAATCGGAATCGGATCGTCGATGGCATCTTTGCCGGTTGCATCGAGCGCGAGTTCGCGAATTTGCGGTAAGCGTTCGAGAATTTTTTCGCGACCGAGATGGCGCATATCGAGGAGCACGCAGCCGTCGACGCCGCGTCCTTCGAGAATTTCGGTCCACTCAGCGCGCGAAACGACGTCGCGCGAGGCGAGCTCGCCTTTATTCGGCGCGTATTTGAACATGAAGCGCTCGCCCTCGGAGTTGAGGAGATAAGCGCCTTCGCCGCGCGCGCCCTCGGTCATCAACACGCCGTTTTCTTTGAGCGTGGTGGGATGGAATTGCAAGAACTCCATATCCATCATCGGGATGCCGGCTTTATAAGCGATCGACATGCCGTCGGCGGTCGAGGCATAACCGTTCGTCGTCTTGGTATACATACGACCGGCGCCGCCGGTCGCGAAAATTGTCGCCTTCGCCGAGATTAGTTCCAACTCGCCGTTGCGCATGTTGTAGGCCACGACACCCGCGCCGATACCATCTTCGATCGCCAATGCGGTGCAGAAATACTCTTCGTACACCTTGACGCCGAAGCGTTCGAGTTGCTCCCACAATGTATGCAGGATCACGAGGCCGGTCACGTCGGCCGAGTAACAGGTGCGCGGTGCGCCGGCGCCGCCGAAGGGGCGCTGGGCGATCCGGCCGTCGGGGAGGCGCGAGAAGATGCAGCCGCGGTGCTCGAGCCAAATAATCTGTTTTGGCGCATCCTCGCACATCGCCGCGATCGCGTCTTGATCGCCGAGATAATCCGAGCCCTTAACGGTATCGAAGGTGTGGCTCGCCGGGGAGTCCTCCTCGCGGTTGCCGAGTGCGGCGTTGATGCCGCCCTGAGCGGCGCCCGAATGGCTGCGAACCGGGTGCATTTTAGAGACGATGGCTACGTCCGCTCCGCGCTCGGCTGCTTCAACCGCTGCGCGCATACCTGCTAGACCGCCACCGATGACGACGACGTCGTGCTTGATCACGTTGACCTTTCCGGGGGAGAGGCGTTTGCCTCTTTGTATACCTCCGTGCGTAGCACCAACCCCACGACCTTGGTCGGGAAGGCAATGGAGGACTAGGCTGCGCCGCCTTCGGGCGAGGGGAGCGGTTCGTTTTCGAGGCCCTTTTTGCGCTCGAAGAAGACGTAACAGTTTTTCCCCCGCTGCTTCGCCTTGTAGAGCGCTTCGTCGGCGGCATGGAAGAGCGTCTGGCCGTCGACGCCGTCGGTCGGGAACATCGAGACGCCGATCGAGGTGGAGAGGCCGCTGCGGCGCATCGCTGCGAGCATGCGCTGGACGCCCTGTTGGGCATGCTCGCGGTCGCTCTGTGCCATCACGAGTACGAATTCGTCGCCGGCGTAGCGAGCGATAATGTCCACCTTGCGAGCGTTCTTTTTCAACACCTGGGCGAAGCGCTTGAGCGCGAGGTCGCCGAGGCCGTGACCGCCGGTATCGTTGATTTTCTTGAGGTCGTCGAGATCGAGGATGACGAAAGCAAACGGGGTATCGTAGCGCTCGGCGGTGTGCAGTTCGCGGTCGAGCATCTCGTTGAGCGCTCGGCGGTTGGGAATGCCGGTGAGGCTATCGGTGAGTGCGAGCCGCTGCGATTCTTCAAGCAAGCGCCGTGTCTCTTCGTGGAGGCGCGCGTTCTCGACGGCGACGGCGGCCTGGGAGGCGAAATCGAGCATCATCCGGAGCTGGTTCTCAGAGACCTCTTCGCCCGGAGGGGCATCGGCATAGAGAATACCGCGAACGATCTCGCGGGCGATCAACGGCACCGCGCAGTATGGCCCGCGCCCGTCCTCTAAGGGGCGGTCGGGATCGCCCTCGTTCCCGAAGGCGAGCTCGACGCTGCGCGAAACGAGATCGTCCATCGTCGAGGGCGAGCGATACTCTCGCGGATCGGTTGCGTGGAGGACGGTTCCCGAACTGTCGCATTCAAGGCGTCGGATGAGACTGCCGCCTTCGATGGCATCGAAGAGAATCACGCGCTTGAAGTGGAGCGCCTCGCTCACGCCGCGCATAACCGTCGAGAGAATATCGTTGATTTCGAGCGTGGAATTCAGCGTCGTGAAAACTTGCTGGAGGACGAAGAGTTCCGCGTTCTGTGCGGCGTATTCATCTCTCTCGGCTTCGACCATCGCTAGTCGCGAACGCAAACGAGCGACCTCCTCGGCAAGGGCCTCGGGGTCGGAGGATGACAGCACGCTCCCAGCCTCGCCGGGGGAGAGGCTACTCTCCATCTCTTAAGGTTACGTCAGGCATGTGTAGAAGTTTAGGTAGCTCGTGTTAAGGGTTTGTATAGGTTGAGTCAGTTCGTTCATCTCCACGTTCACTCGGAATACTCCCTGCTTGACGGGGCCTGCCGGGTCGACGATCTCTGCCGCCGTAGCGCCGAGGATGGCGCTCCCGCCGTTGCGCTGACCGACCACGGCGTTATGTACGGCGCGATGGAGTTCTACTACGCGGCTCGCGAACATCGCCTCACGCCGATTTTGGGCTGCGAGGCCTATATCGCGCCCCGCGGCAGGCTCGATCGCAGCGTCCGCGACGAGGCTCACGTCACCCTTCTTGCTGCCGATCCGACGGGCTACCGCAACCTGAGCACGTTGATCTCCAAAGGCTTTCTCGAGGGCTTTTATTACAAGCCGCGGATCGACATGGGCCTGCTGGAAGAATATAACGACGGCTTGATCGTTCTCTCGGGCTGCATGTCGGGAATGGTTGCCGCGCCGTTGCTCGCCGGCGATCGCGAGCGCGCGGTGCGAAATGCGAAGCAATTTCACGATATTTTCGGCGACCGATTTTACATCGAAGTGATGCGCCATGGGATGCCCGAAGAAGACCTCATCAACAAGGGCTTGGTCGAGGTTGCGCGCGAGCTCGATCTTCCAATCGTGGCGACGAACGATTCACACTATCTCACGCAACGCGACGCCCCCGCGCACGACGTGTTGCTCTGCATCCAGACGGGAAAGACCGTCGCCGACACGAGCCGGATGAAGTTCCACGGCGATCAGTTCTACGTCAAATCCGCCGAAGAGATGGCCGAGCTGTGGAAAGATCTTCCCGAGGCCGTTGAAAACACGGTGGCGATCGCCAAACGCATCGACATGCGCATTCCCGAGCGCGTTTTTCACCTGCCGCATTACCCCGTGCCCGAGGGCGATCTCACCGGCCACGACGACGCCTCCTATTTGCGTGGGCTCTGCGAACGCGGGTTGATCGAACGGTACGGGGAAGCGCGCGTCGCCGACGATCCGTCACTGCGCGAGCGACTCGATTACGAACTCTCGATCATCACGAAAATGGGCTTTGCGTCCTATTTTCTGATCGTGTGGGATTTTATCAAGTTTGCGCGCGATCGCGATATTCCAGTCGGCCCGGGGCGCGGCTCGGCGGTCGGATCGATCGTCGCCTACTCGCTGCGCATCACCGATCTCGATCCATTGCGCTTCAACCTTATTTTCGAGCGCTTTCTCAACCCCGATCGCATCTCGATGCCCGATATCGACACGGATTTTTGCGTCGAACGGCGCGACGAAGTCATTGCCTACGTTCGCGAAAAATACGGCGAGGATCGCGTCGCACAGATCGTCACGTTCGGGAAAATGCTGGCGCGAGCGGCGGTACGCGATGCCGGGAGAGCGTTAGGGGTTCCGCTCCCTGAGGTCGATAAAATCGCAAAGCTCATTCCATCGGGGCCCGGTGGAATGACGATCGGCGACGCGCTCGAGCAGATTCCCGAGTTGAAGATGCTCAACGATCAGCGCCCGGAGATACGCGAGTTGCTCAAGACCGCACGCGCCATCGAAGGATTGGCGCGAAGCGCCGGCACGCACGCGGCCGGCGTCGTCATCGGCGCAGAGCCGTTGGTCAAACATGCGCCGTTAGTGAAACTCAACGACGGCGGCGTCAACACGCAATACGACATGACGTGGATCGAGAAGATCGGTCTGCTGAAGATGGATTTTCTCGGCTTGCGCAACTTGACGGTCATGCATGCCGCGGTGCGCGAGATTCGGCGCACCGGCGACGCGAAGTTTTCGCTCGAGGGCATCCCGCTCGACGACCGTGCGACCTTCGAGATGCTCTCGCGCGGAGAGACTGCCGGCGTCTTTCAGTTGGAAAGCGAGGGCATGAAGCGGGTCTGCACCGAGCTGCGCCCGTCACGCTTCGAAGATATCATCGCTTTGGTTGCACTCTATCGTCCGGGTCCGATGGACTGGATTCCGCAGTACATCGCGATCAAGCACGGGCGTCAGAAGCCGACCTATCTCCACCCGATTCTCGAACCGATCCTCGCCGAGACCTACTCGATCGCGTGCTATCAAGAACAAGTCATGCAGATCGCGCGCGACTTCGCTGGTTTCACGATGGGCGAAGCCGATGAATTGCGCAAGGTCATGGGGAAAAAACAGAAGGAGAAGATCCCTGTTTACCGGCAAAAATTCGTCGAAGGCGCGGTCGCACGTTCGGGAGTAAACGTTGCATTAGCCGAG
>JAJXXM010000358.1 GCA_021781095.1 bacterium | reverse complement strand
CCATCGCGGCGGCAAGTTCCGCCGGGGTCGCTCGCTCTTGCAGCAACTCCGGAATCGCTTCGCGGTCGAGAATCAGATTCGGTAACGTGATGTACGGGCGACGCATCAGGCGACGCGCGTGCGCAGCGAGCAACGGCGTGATCGCGTAAAGGGCGATCGTCGGCACGTTGCTCAGCGTCGTCTCCAAAACCGCCGTGCCCGATGCCACCCATGCAGCATCGGCATCGCGGATCGCCGTTTGCAACCCGTCGACGATTTCCGTCCCCTCGACGTCCCGGAAGACCTTCTCTAAGAGCGTCCGCGCCGCGGCGTCGGAGGCACCAACGCGGGCACGAACGCGCGGCCGCGTACGCCGAACCAACGCGAGTGCCTCACGCAGACGCGGGGCAAGCCGCGCTATTTCGTCGCGTCGGCTTCCGGGCAGCAGCGCGAGCGTGCCGCCATCGCTTGGTGGAGCGATGCGTTGCGGACGCGAGGCAATGCGCGGCGCGAGCGGGTGGCCGAAGAACGCAATCGGCAGGTTCAACGAATGATAAAACGCCTCTTGGTGCGCAAATCCCGTGAGCGGGAACGCCCGCGCTGCAACCGCACGCGCCGGGCCCGGATCGTCGAGCCACGCACCCGGCGGAAAAAGATAGAGAATCGGCCCGACGTAACGATATTTGTCGCGAAGCTCTTTTGCCAATCGAACGTTAAAGGCACCAAAATCGACGAGAACGACGAGGTCCGGCGGCGCGGCCGCGAGATCCCGCGCGCATTTCCACATCTCGCGCAGCAATTTCGGAATACGCGGAATTGCAGCGAGTGGTCCGAGGCTCGCCCAGCCGGTGTGATCGGCGTAGAGCTCCCAGCCTGCAGCGCGCATACCCTCGGCACCGATTCCGGAAAAACGGAGCGCGGGGTCCGCAGCGCGCATCGCTTCACCCAATGCGAGTGCAGCGAACTCTCCCGACGGCTCACCGGTCGAGAAAAAAATCCGTCGCGGCGAGATCACCGGCCGCTCTTATTTGAGGATGCCGCGGCTCGAATCGTTTGGCGGCTCCTCCAAGAAAGCTACGAAGGTCCGCCCCGCATCGGTCGACACGCGCTCTTTCATCTTTTCGACGGCTTGTGAAACGTTCAAATTCGCTTTGTAGAGCAAATCGTGGAAGGCGCGGAGCTCGTTACGGTCTTCGACGGAAAATTGGGCGCGTCGCAACCCAACGCTGTTGAGCCCGTACACCTCAGCCGGATTGCCCTCAACTAAAAGAAAGGGCGGAACATCTTTCGTCACCTTGCTCGCGCCGCCGAGCATCGCGTAATCGCCGATGCGCGTAAACTGGTGAACGCCGGCCATACCGCCGATGGTAACATGATCGCGCACGACGACGTGCCCTGCAAGTTGCGCGAGGTTACTCATCGTCACATGATTTCCGACGACGCAGTTATGCGCGATATGAACGTATGCCAGCAGCAGACAGTCGTCGCCCACCGCCGTCACTTCTTCGCTACCGGTTGCGCGCTGGATGCTAACGTACTCGCGAATCGTCGTGCGATTTCCGATGCGCGTGTACGCGCGTTCGCCGTGATACTTACGATCTTGCGATGCGGCGCCGATTGTCGTGAACGGATAGATCGTACAATCGTCGCCGATCGCCGTCCAACCGTTGATGACCACGTGCGCCTGCAAGAGCGTTCGCTCGCCGATAGAAACGTGCTTTCCGACCACGCAATAGGGGCCGATCTCTGCGCCTCGGCCGATGCGCGCTTCGGGGTGAACGATTGCGGTAGGATGGATCATGGTATCCTACGCCGTTAGAACCGATGCTTCGGCACCGTAGACGCGTGGATCGGGGGCGATCGAAAACATCAGCTCGGCAGAGCAAACGTATTCGCCGTCAACGCTCGCCTCGGCTTCAACCCAGCCGATATTGCGACGATGCCGCGTTAATCGCACCTCCATCATCAAGCGATCTCCGGGTATGACCGGACGACGGAATTTTGCATGATCGATACCGGCGAGATAGGGCGTTTTACGAGCGAACTCGCCGGGCTCCATCACCACGCAGCCACCGAGCTGCGCCATCGCCTCGAGCATGTAGACGCCGGGCAGCAACGGATTGCTGGGAAAGTGTCCGGTAAAGACGGGCTCGTTGAACGTAACGTTCTTGTAGCCACGCGCGCGCACCATCGGTTCGAGTTCGAGGATGCGATCGATCAAGAGCAGCGGGAAGCGGTGCGGCAAAATTTCAAGAATCTGCCGAATGTCCATCTCGTTTGTCACGATGAAGAGGCCTCCGAGAGCGGCTTGGAAAGCAATCGTTCGCGCAAGCGCGACGACATACGAGCGTGCAACGCGTGCCCGCTCTTCACGGCAACGATCTCGCACTGCGGCCAAGCGCCGACGAGGGCGAGATCGCCGATCAAATCAAGCATTTTATGGCGGACGACTTCGTTCGACCAGCGCAGCGTTTGCAGCGGGCCGTCCGGACCGAAAACGACCGCATTTTCCAGCGAACCACCCTGGGCGAGCCCGCGTGCGCGGAGTGCCTCAACTTCGTGAAGGTAGCCGAACGTGCGCGCGCCCGCGATTTCGCGTGCATAGGTCGATTCGTCGAGCGTCAACGCCAGATACTCCGAGCCGACCGGGTGCGGAAAATCGACGATGCATCGCAACGAAAAATGTTTCGCGGGAAGCGCGACGATCAGGCGGTCGCCGTCGCGTTCGACGATCGGTTCCTCAAGCGATATGGTGGCGCGTTGCACGGCGAGATCCCGGACGCCGACGCGTTCGATCTGCCCAACGAACCACTGCGCGCTCCCATCGACGACCGGAACCTCCGGCCCGGATATCACGATCCGCGCATTTCCGACCTGCATGCCGAGAAGCGCCGAGAGCAAGTGCTCCACCGTGGAGACCGTCGTACCGTTCATCCCGAGTACCGTCGCACGCGACGTTTCGACGACGTTTTCGGCCAAGGCGGGAATCTCGACGCCGTCACGCACGAAGGTGATGCCCGCCCCTGCCGCGGCAGGCGCCACCTCGACGTTCACTTGTGCACCCGTATGGAGCGCGACGCCAGAAAAATGAAACGATGAAGCGAGTGTTTTTTCAGTCACGAAATAAAGCTAGCCTTCGTTGCGCTCGCGCGCGGCCCGTTCGAGTGCATCGACTCGTGCCGTCAACTTGGGCAGATTTTTAATCGCTACCTCCAGCCGAAGGCGCTCGCGATGGTCGCGCGCGGGAGCGCCGGAAACAAATGCGTCGTCGGGAACGTCGCTCCAAATTTGACTCTGCCCGCCGATCGTGACGCGCGACCCGACCGTAATGTGTCCTTTGAATCCGGTCTGTCCGCCGACGCGCACGTAATCACCGACCACCGTGGAGCCTGCGAGTCCGGCGAGCGCGGCGAACGCACTGTGTTTGCCGAGCCGGCAATTGTGCCCGATCTGCACGAGATTATCGATCTTCGTCCCTTCACCGACGCGCGTACTTCCCGTCTGTGCGCGATCGACGCAGCTATTTGCACCGATCTCGACCCGATCTCCGAGCTCGACGTTGCCGACCTGCGGAATGCGTTCCAGACGACCGTCGACGAAGGCCCAACCGAAGCCCTCGCTTCCGATGGTCGCCCCGGGATAGAGGACGACTCCGGCTCCCAACACGCAGCGATCGAGGACGCGCGCGTGCGGGTAGAGCCAACTTCCGACGCCGATCTTTACCCCGGCACCGACATAGACGCCGGCTTCCAGCGCACAATCGTCAGCGATCTCGCTGCCAGGACCGATCGTGACGTGCGGCCCGATATAGGCCGTCGCAGCGACGACCGCCGTGGGATCGATCACCGCGGATGGGTCGCGATGCGGCCCAACCGGACGCGGTGCGCGCAACGATGCGAGCAACCCGACCAGTGCGATGCGCGCATCCTCGACGACGATCAGCGGCTTGCTGCTCGGCGCCTGCTCGGGGATCGCTCGCGCGTCGGCGAGGACCGCGGCGGCGTTGCTGCGCATCGCCGCCTGCAGATAGCGTGCATCGACGGCGAACGTCAGCGAGCCCGGGCCGGCCTCATCGACTGCGCTGACCGTGAGGATCTCGATTCCCGCATCACCGATAACCGTACCGCCCAGGCGCCGGGCGATCTCGCCGAGCTTCCCGAGCACTGCGCTTACGAGCCTGAGGGTTTCGGCGAAGCCGTTTCGGTGATACCGAGTATTTTTTCTACCTCGGCGGTGATATCGGTTCCACCGTACCCGACGCCTTCACGCGTCAGCACGAGCTTCATGTTTTTCTTCGCAGCCACTTTTTCTGCGGCAGCCCGAATTTGATTGGTAAGCGCAACGGTTAATGCGCCGTATTTCTTCTGCAGCGCAGCAGCCTCGCTTGCCTTTTGAGCATTGCTCGCGGAACTCGTCGCAATGCGCTTCTCTTCGGCTAACAGATGGCTTTGGTCGGTCTGGAACTCGGTCCAATTCGCGGTAATGCGATTGATATCAACGAGCCCGACGGGGCTCGTCGAAGCGCATCCGACGATGGTGATAAGTCCGGCAAGTGCGATAATGCTCTTCTTCACGTTCCTGTGCTCTTGAGAGAGGAGATAACATCTCCGGTGAGGTCGTAGCCTCCCGGATGTGCGATGGGGTCGAGGAGTACAACGGAAAAACCGTCACGTTTTGCTAGTCGCTGCGCCGCAGCGTCAATTTGGTTTTCGATCTTTTTATAGAGATCGTTGCGCTCTTTAGCGAGTTTATCTCGCTGCTGTTTCGCAGCACCGACGGCACCGACATCCATGCCGTTAAGCGATTCGTACTGCGCCTCCAAATCGCTACGCGTTTGGTTGAAGCGATTGGAAATTGTTGCGAGTTCGGTTTGATAGCGTTGTTGTAAGTTCGACGCAATCTGTTGGAGCTGCGCCTTGGTTGCAGCCGGCAAATTCGCCGGAAGGCGCGGACCGGAGAGCGCCGCTAACTGCTGCGACACTTGCTTTTGACGCGCTTGCAGCTGCGTTTGGGTTTGCGCTTGTAATTCCGACGCATGCGCGTGAATCCGCTTCATGATCCCGGCTTGCAATCGGTCTTGGTAGGCATGAAGTTCCCTTTGGTGGCGCGCACGCATTGCATCGACCTGTGATTTCTCGTTTTGGTCGATTGCTTTTAGCTGTGCCGTTAGGGACTTTCGCTGCGCGTCGTTGAGCGCCAGGTTGTTTAGTTTCGTTTGCAGCGCGAGGCGTTGGTCCGCATCTTGTTGCGATAGCTTCAACGAGAGGTCCGATTCCTCGCGAGCGTACTGCGCGGCCCGCGTCTGAAAGCGCCCCTGTGCCTGTTCGTGCAAGCGCATTTCGAGTGCACCCATCGTCGCTTGGCCCTGTTCCACAACCGATTTCTGATAGCTCTGCAGATCGTTTGCTGCAGATTGTTCAATCGCTTGCGCCTGAGCTGCCGAGGAAATCAACGGTGCCGATTCATAGGCCTGAGCGGCTGCATTCAGGCCCGCCGAACGGAGCGCTGCTGCGACCTCGACGCGTTCTTCCTTCGCCATACTGCTCTGTAGCGCTGCGATTGCGTCGGTGCTCTGCTGCTCGGCCCGTGCAAGTTGCGCCTTGATACTCGCAACATCCGCCTTCATTTCTTCG
>JAJXXM010000354.1 GCA_021781095.1 bacterium | reverse complement strand
GCGCGAGCTGTTGGGTGATCGTCGAGGCGCCCTCGAGCGGTTGGTGAAGGGCATCGGCGATCGCCGCGCGCACGATGCCGAATACGTCGATTCCCGGATTGGTATAAAACGTGTGATCTTCATTGGCGATGAAGGCATCTCGGACCAACGGCGGTATGCGCGACAACGACACGTAAACGCGATTTTGTTTGAACACGCTGCCGAGCACGCTTCCGTCGGCGGCAAAAATTCGGGTCGCGCCTTCGGGTTGATAGTCGGAGAGCTCGCGGACGTCGGGAAGATTGCGCGATATGACCACGACCATACCGGCAAAGGTCCCTACCGCAAAAATTGCGAGAAAGAGAACGACGAGGCCGATGCTGCGCCAGCGCACCGGGCGACGAGGCTTACGTCTGGGCGCTCGACGCATCGCCGAAAATGCCGGAGAGAACGCCGTTGACGAACTTTGCCGCCTCCGGTGTCGAGTAACGCTTCGCGAGTTCGACGGCTTCGTTGATAATCACCGCGCGGGGTGGAGCCTCAGCCTGCGCGGCTTCGCAAACCGCTAGGCGAAGTATGGTCCGGTCCACGATCGCCAGGCGATCGAGCGTCCATCCTTGCAACGCCGGAGATATCCGCTCGTCGGCATCGTTCGCTCCGGCGAGGGTACCCAGGACGAGTTCGCGCACGAACGAGCGGTCGTCGCTCGCACCACCTTGGCCGACGATCTCCTCGAGCGCTTCGGCGGGCTCGCGCCCACCGACTTCGATGGCGTAGAGCGCTTGTAGGGCGCGCTCGCGCAACATGCGCCGCGACGGCATGAGTTAACCGACGCGCTGCGCGAGCAGGCGCGGGAGAAAGCCGATGTCGTAAACGCCGTTGCGGAACCCTTCGGTGCCGAGGATCTCCAAACACATCTCCGTCGTCGTGGCAACTCCGTCGACGAGCGTTTCGCGCAGAGCGCGCTCCATACGCGCGATGGCTTGCTCGCGGGTATTTGCGAACGCGATCACCTTTGCCAGCATCGAATCGTAGTACGGCGGCACGCTCGCGCCCGAGAAAATGTGCGTGTCGATGCGGATTCCCGGCCCTCCGGGGAAGATGACGGCTCCCAATTTTCCGGCTTGCGGCGCAAAATTATTTCGCGCGTCTTCGGCGTTGATGCGGCATTCTATCGCGTGCCCGCGCGGCTCGAGATCGCTCTGCGTGTAACCGAGCGGCTCGCCCGAAGCGATGCGAATCTGCTCTTTTACTAAGTCGATGCCGTAGACCATCTCCGTCACGGGGTGCTCCACCTGAATGCGCGTGTTCATTTCCATAAAAAACACGTCGTCGCCGCTCGACAAAAATTCTAACGTTCCCGCGTTGCTATAGCCGACGTGTCGGCACGCGCGTACCGCCATTTCGTGCAACCGCGCGCGAGCGCGGTCGGAGAGATTCGGCGCTCCGGCTTCCTCGATCAGCTTTTGGTGCGACGGCTTCTGAATCGAGCAATCGCGTTCGCCGAGGTGCACCACCTCGCCGTGCTCGTCGGCAAGAACCTGTACCTCGATATGCCGCGGGTCGCGAATGAGTTTTTCCATGTAGACGCGGCCGTCTTTGAACGAGGCTTCAGCCTCCGCCGTCGCGCCGAGGAAGGCGCGTTCCAAATCTTCGGGGCGCTCGACGACGCGCATGCCCTTGCCGCCGCCGCCGGCGGTCGCCTTCAGGAGCACCGGATACCCGACGCTCTCGGCGGCCTCGCGCGCGAGCTCCACGGTTGCGAGAATATCGGTCCCGGGCGTCGTAGCGACGCCCGCCTCGGCCATCACGCGTTTCGCGGTCGCCTTGTCGCCCATCGCCGTAATAATCTCGGGGCGCGGCCCGATAAATTTCAATCCGTGGTCGGCGCAAATTTCGGCGAATCGCGCATTCTCGGCGAGGAATCCATATCCCGGATGAATCGCATCGCAGCCCGAGACCAACGCCGCGGAAATGATGTTCGGAACGTTCAGGTACGAGCGCGGCACGGGGCCGGGACCGACGCAGAAGGCTTCATCGGCGACCCGCACGTGCGTCGAATCCCGGTCGGCCTCGGAAAAAATCGCGACGCTACCGATGCCGAGCTCATGGCAGGCTCGCACGATTCGTAGCGCGATCTCTCCGCGATTGGCAACGAGGACTTTCCGTAGCATCGCGTCTATCCTCGCTCGATCTCGAAGAGCGCGCGGCCGTAGTCGACCGCCGCGCCATCCTGGCAGAGAATTGCAGTCAAGCGCCCCGACGAGCGGGCGCGCACCGAGGTGCGAATTCCGAGCGCCTCGATCGCGGCGAGTTCGCGTTCCTCGGCGACTTCTTCCCCCAACGTCGGCACGTGGCGACCGAAGCGGAGAACGCCGACGACATCGGCGCGCAGAACGTCGACCGGGCGCTCCGCCACGGGCTCGGGCATCACGGCCGGCTCGGCTGCTCCGCGCACCGAAGCGAACGACGACCGGACGAACTCGAACTCCTCGTTTTCACGCTCGATACGCATCCGCAGGAGGGGAGTGGTCACGAAAAATTCGGCCAAGCGCTGCGCGCGGGCCGATGGTTCTTCCTCGGGTGGATGCTCGGGGCTCATCGGGCCGCCTTTTCGGGGAGCTACCCCGAACCCCCCTTCGCCGGGAGTTCCCCTGGAACGAGCCGAACCTCAAAACCGTGCTCTCGTACTTTCTCTATGCTCAAGGAGCGGAGATCGGGGATCTTCCATCTCTTCTCCACACTGCGGGTTTTGAGACCTATGAGGTCGAGTTCGACCGTTTACGCGACGAAGGGGGGCTCGCTGCGTTCGGTGAGCCCGGTCCAACGATTCTCGTCGGCGATCCGCGCGATCCCAACCTGGCCGCGCTCGCGGAGGATCCGCATGTCGTTGCCGTCCTCACACCACCGGTCGAGCGCGTCTCGCTCATCGCCGCGACCCGCGCGGCGACCCAACTCGCCGCCGAGCGGACGCAGACAACGACGCTCCTCAACGTCAGCCGCTCGCTCTCTTCGGAGCGCGATCTTCCGACGCTCGAACGCTCGATCGTCCATAACGCGCGCGAACTCACCTGCGCCGACGCAGGCAGCCTCTATCTGATCGAGGAGATCGACGGCGTCAAGCACCTTCGCTTCGTCGTCGCTCAGACAGGGCCGACCGACGAAGGCACGCTCTTTAACCGCGAACTGCCGCTCAATACCAATTCCATCGCCGGATATGTCGCGGTGACGGGTGAGAGCATCACCATCGACGATGCCTACCAAATCGAAGGGGGCCATCCGTACACGTTCAATCGGAGCTTTGACGAGAGTAACAACTACCGTTCGAAATCGATGATCGCGGTCCCGATGCGCAACCTGCGCGGAACGGTGATTGGAGCGATTCAATTAATCAACCGCAAGCCGGCATTCGAGATCGTACTCGAGACCCCGACGCATAGCGAATCGATCGTTCGCCCATTCGACCTCCACGACCGCAGCGTTCTTGAGGCGCTCGCCTCGCAGGCCGCGATCGCCATCGAAAATGCGCGCCTCGTCGAATCCATTCAAAATCTCTTCGAACGTTTCGTTCGCGCGTCGGTGAAAGCGATCGAAGTGCGCGATCGCTCCACCCAGGGCCACTCCGAACGCGTTGCCGCCCTGACGGTCGCCCAGGCCGAGGCGGTGAATCGGACGCACGCCGGACCACTCGCCGATATGTATTTTACCGCCGACCAGCTCCGAGAGGTGCGCTACGCATCGCTGCTGCACGATTTCGGAAAGGTCGCGGTTCCGGAATACATTTTTGGCAAGTCCAAAAAACTACCCGACGGGCGACTCGATACCGTACGCTTGCGCTTCTTGCTCGCCATCGAACAGTGCCGCGACGATGCGATGCGTGAAGAGCTTCGCGAGCTCCTCGAACGGATTCAGGCGGCGAACGAACCGAACGTGGTTGCGGCCGACGCCGACGACGCAATCGGGCGCGCGATGCGTCACGCGTATCGCGACGCCGGCGAGCAACGCCCGCTTCTCGACGACATCGAACTCGCCTATCTGCGCATTCCGCGCGGCTCGCTCTCCGATTCCGAGCGCGACCGCATGCAGGAGCACGTTACGCAATCCTATCTTTTCCTGCGCGAAATTCCGTGGGGGGAGACGCCGTGGTTCAACGTCGCCGAATATGCCTACGGACATCACGAACACCTCGACGGCACCGGGTATCCGCGCAAGCTCGCGGGCGACGCGATCGCACCGCAGGTGCGCATGATGACGATCAGCGACGTGTACGACGCCTTAACCGCAACCGATCGTCCCTACAAAAAGGCGATGAGCGTCGAGCGTTCGCTCGATATCCTCACCAAAGAGTTTGCCGAACGCGGAAAGATCGACCGCCTCTTCCTCGATCTCTTTATCGAAAAAAGGCTCTACGAAGCGAAGCTCGCCTAGCAATCAGCCCGAGTAGCCACCTTGTCAGCCCGAGTAGCCGCCCCAAGGGCGGCGTATCGAGGGCAGTTCCCGTCGCCTCGATACGGGCGCTGAAGCGCCCTACTCGGCGTGACACTGGCGCCTACTCGGCGTGACATATCGGCCCGACGACGGGCGACCACGCGATGTCGGCGCACCCGATGAGCGCTCAAGCGAGCGGCGAGCGGTGCCTGCGCCGCACCCGACGAGCGATTAAGCGAGCGGCGAGGACCCTGACATTGCTTGTCCGAGCCGCGAGCGTCTAGCGAGGAGCCGGTGCGCGCAGGCAAGCGCGAGCGCGCTGCGCTCGCCTCGATACGGGCGCTGAAGCGCCCTACTCGGCGTGACACTGGCCCCTACTCGGCGTGACACTGGCGCCTACTCGGCGTGACACTGGCCCCTACTCGGCGTGACACTGGCGCCTACTCGGCCATGACACTGGCGCCTACTCGGCCGTGACACTGGCGCCTACTCGGCGTGACACTGGCCCCTACTCGGCGTGACACTGGCACCTACTCGGCGTGACACTGGCACCTACTCGGCGTGACACTGGCGCTACTTGGCGGGCGCGATTCGTTCGACGCTTGCCCGCTCTCCCATCGGCAAGGCGTCGCGCCACGCTTCGAACGACGTATCGATCTCCGCGAGCGGCTCTAAGACGAAGGCGCGCTCGAACAGATGGAGATGCGGAATGCGCAAGGCCTCATCTTCGAAGCCGAGGTCGTCGTACAACAAGATATCGAGGTCGATGGCGCGAGGCCCCCAGCGTTCCCCGCCGACGCGCCCCAATCGAGTTTCGATTGCCTGAAGTGCCGAGAGCAGCGCGCGCGGGGCGAGCGCCGTTTCGATCCGTGCGACGGCGTTGACGAAATCGGGCTGATCGAGCTTCCCCCAGGGCGCGGAGCGGTAGAGCGACGAGCGTGCGATCGACGTGCCGAGTTCGCCGAGCGCCACAATCGCACGTTCGACGGTAGCGGCCGCCTCACCGATATTCGCACCGATACCAATGGTCGCGATCGGCATCAACGGTGCTGCGTACAGGTGACGCCCGGCGTCGCGCCGTCGAGGAGGCCGGGCTTCTCGATTTTCACCGTGGCTTCGAGCACGCGGGAATCCTCGAGACAGAGATCGAGCAATCGCTGCGCGAGCCGCTCGAGCAATCGATGCGATTCGCTCTCGACGAGCGAAATGACACGGCGATACAACGCTGCGT
>JAJXXM010000228.1 GCA_021781095.1 bacterium | reverse complement strand
GCGTCTCGCCCTACGCGCTCTCGCTCATCGATTGGAACGACCCGCACAACGATCCGATCCGTCGGCAATTCATTCCGATGGCGAGCTCGTTGCTTCCCGACCACCCGCGCCTGACGCTCGATTCGCTGCACGAACAGGACGATTCTCCGGTACCGGGGCTCGTGCACCGCTACACCGATAAGGCGCTCTTCCTGCCGCTCAACGTCTGCCCGGTCTATTGCCGCTTCTGTACGCGCAGCTACGCGATCGGCCCCGATACCGAGGAAGTGGATAAAGTCTCGCTCGCCAAGACGCCCGCGCAGTGGCAGCAAGCGTTTCAATATATCAGCGAGCGCCCGGAGCTCGAGGATATCGTGATTTCCGGCGGCGACACCTATCAATTGCCGCCGAAGAACATCGAACTCATCGGCAACGCACTGCTCGATATTCCGCACGTGCGCCGCATGCGCTTCGCCACCAAAGGCCCGGCGATCATGCCGATGAAGATCATCACGCATACCGAGTGGCTCGATGCGATCACCGCCATCGTCGAACGCGGCCGCAAGCTCGGCAAAGACGTCGTCTTGCACACGCACTTCAACGCACCCGAAGAAATTACGTGGATCACGCAAAAGGCGATGGGCATGCTCTTCGAACGCGGGATCTTTACCCGCAACCAGTCGGTGCTGATCCGCGGCGTCAACGACACCCCCGAACGCATGGCGATGCTCGTCAAGCGGCTCGGGCACGTCAACGTGCATCCGTATTACGTCTACATGCACGATATGGTAAAGGGCGTCGAAGAGCTTCGCACGACTATTCAGACGGCGACCGAGACCGAGAAGTTCGTACGCGGCAGCACCGCCGGCTTCAATACGCCGACCTTCGTTTGCGACGCGCCGGGCGGCGGCGGGAAACGCGACGTCCATTCCTACGAGTATTACGATCGCGAGAACGGGATCGCCGTCTATGCTGCTCCGAGCGTCAAGCCGGGCAAGGCGTTTCTCTACTTCGATCCGATCGACAAACTCTCGCCCGACGCGCAAGCGCGATGGATCGTACCGGAGCTCCAGGAGCAGATGATCGCCGAAGCGCTCCGGAAGGCCGGCGCCGCAAGCGAGCAGCTCGTTCTTGCGTAAATTTCCGGCGCTTGCAGCGCTTCTTCTGGCGGTGATCGGAGCAAGCTCGGCTCCGATCCCGCCGCACCTGAAGGCTTCATTCGAGCAGTACGTTCGCACGCAGCGCTGGGGCCATCCCTATGCGAACGCGCGAATCGCTCACGTGCTTCGGGTCTCGCGCTATGCGTGGATCCGTTGGGTGACGCCTCGAATCGACGGCATTGCATTATTTAAACGTACCGGCACGCAGTGGCACTTCGTGCCACACGCATTTACCGCCGGCTACGACCCGCGACGATCGAACATTCCGGTTTCCGTGCCGTCGGCAATCGCGTTTCGTCTCGCGGCAGAGATGCCGCCGCTCCACAATGCAACACCGCGTTCGGGAGACTCGTGCCTGAACGCTCCGGAATGGCTGGGGACCTCGAACATTGGAATGCCTCGAAACACCGTTGCAAGTTCCGTGGTAAATATCGTTGCGTACGTCGCTACCGAGGACGATGGAACCGTTCTCCCGGTAGGATGGGCCTATAAGACGTTCAACGGGCGATGGTGGTACGACCGACCGACCGATCGGAGAATGCGCCGCGCCTCGCTCGCGGCGATCGAGCAACGCTTTCATCACCCGGGAATTACGCCGTGGCACTGTTTCAAGCACGACCTGCCCTACTCGGCGTTTTTCTCAACCAACTAAGTATGCCGGCCTGCAATCGGTATGATACGATTGCAGCATCATGGGAAACGACAATGACGCCGGCAATGCTCGCCGAGACGCTATTCGGGCTGAAGGGGAGCGGATCGTTTCGTACATTGCCGCTCATCCCGATGCAGCGCTCGAGCTCGAATCCTACGGGGCGTCGGCGGTGGATTTTTACGAATAGGGCTACGTCGAGGACCGGCTCATGACCCACATCGCGGCGGGGCCTTTCGGGCGTAACGTCACGAGCGGGACCGTCTCCAGCACGCCCTCCTCGCACAACACGAATCGAAATGCGCGTGCGAGTCTCGCGAGCACGAGCACGCCTTCGGTCCACGCAAATTCCTCGCCGATGCATCGACGCGCACCGCCGCCAAAGGGTACGTAGGCAAACGGCGGCACTTCGGCACGGACCCATCGGTCGGGATCGAAGCGCTCCGGCTGCGGGAAAAGATCGGGGCGACGGTGCAGCACGAGCGGCGATATCAGGACGGTCGTCCCCGGGTCCACATCGTAGCCGCCGACGAGCGTTACGCGTTCCCGCGCCTCGCGCCCGAAGATCCACGCCGGCGGATAGAGGCGCATCGATTCGCGAAAGACGCGCCGCGTGAAGTCGAGGCTCGCCGCGAGCTCGATCGGATCGCGTGAAAAATCGGCGCTATCGACTTCTTCGTGCAAGCGCCGCTCCACCTCGGGGTTCCGCGCGAGAAGATACCACGTCCAGATGAGAGCGTTGGCGGTGGTTTCGTGCCCGGCGAGAAAGAGCGTCAGCGTTTCATCGCGGACCTGACGATCGCTTGGGCGATAGCCATCCTCCGCGTCCTCGGCCGCGATCAGGAGCGAGAGCGCGTCGCCGCCCTGTTCGACGCTCGCTCGCCGTTGCGCGATGAGCCCATAGACGATCGCATCGAGTCGCGAACGCGCTTCGTTGAAGCGTCGCGTTGCGGGCAGAAATCCTAGCCGCGAACGAAGCTGCCCGAGCGGGCCGATCCCGGAGGGATAGCTCTCCATCGTCGCCCGAAGTGCGGCGCGCACCTCACTCGCGCGCTCGCCCGCATCGACGCCGAAGAGCGTCTCGCTTGCGATACGGAGCGTCAACTCGCTCATTGCGGGGTGCATCTCGACCCGCTCCTCCGCGGTTTGTTCCTCGCACCAGCGCGTCGCATGCGCGAGCATCGCCCGAGCGTATGCGGCGATGCGTTCGCGATGGAATGCCGGCTGCACGATCCGACGCATCTGCCGGTGCTCCGGCTCCTCGCTCGTCAGCAGTCCGTTTCCAAGCAGGCGACGCAGGGCGCGCCCTCCCTCGGATTTCACAAACGCATGCTGCTGCGTCACGAGCACGTCTTTGATCTGTTGCGGATCGTTGAGAAAGAGAAAGCGCCGAAACGGAATTTGAAACGTCGCGATCGGGCCGTACCGTTCGGCAATCTCGGCTAAAAACGTCGGCAACCGAAGGAACGGCTGCATGCCGAGCCGGGTGAACGTTTCACTTCGGCTCGGCCCCGGTATCTTCGCAACCATGTTCGGGTCTTTCGACCGCTACGTTCCCTTTTCAGCCCCGGCGTAGAAAATCCACTTGAAGAAGACTGCCGGCGTGGTGGTGAGCGCGTTGGGATCGCCGTAGACGAGATAGAACTCGTTATGGCCGTGGAGGTAGTGGAATGCCGCACTGAGGTTATCGGCGAAGACCGGAGTAAAGGTCGGCGCGAAATAAGAATTCGGCAAGCTGATTCCATTGATGCGCCGAGCGCCGAGCGAAAACGAAGCCGCGCGTGAAAATTGCCAATTGATGTTCGCCGAATTCAGCCATTGCCGGAAGGATGGTTCGGCCGCCATGTGCGACGCGTAGATGTTTTCGTTCAGACTCACCGAGAAGCTCAGCCGACGCCGGATCGGCATCGTATCGAAGAACTGCCAATTCAACGCATGCCCATGATAGTAAGAACCATTTCCAAAAGCTATTCCAAGCGGAAAATTTGAATTTAACTTGTATCCGAGCAGGCCACCGTTACCGACGTTAAACGGCAACAACTCTCCGTCCGACGATCTCACGAACATCGAACCATCGGAGGCGTCGATCGTCCACAGGCTTCTAAAATCAACGTTCAACTGAACCACGTTTTGCGCTTGTGCGATTTGTGAAGCATCATTCCAAAAACGCGTACCGACGGCGGAGGCCTGAATATCGAGCAGTTTTGATTTCGGCGACATATGAAAGACGTGGCGCGCAAACACATCGTACCCTGCAGTATTGTTTTGCTGTAGGTAGGCATCGACGGGCGAAAATTGCGCGCCGATGAATTGACGCGCTACGCCGGCAAAAGTATTGGCGGTTTGGTAAAACGTTCCAAGTTCACCGTAGCGCGCTTGCGATGGATTGGTAACAAATGTTCCATTCTCGCGCGCATAGTTTGCGAACACACCTACATGGTTTTTATTATCGATAAAACCGCCACTGAGCAACGCCGTCGAATCGACGAACGTCGGCGTTGCGGCGGTTACGCTATTTGCGTTTATTCCGTAGCTTTCGCGCGCATTTTGCACCGTAAAGTCCAGTGCCTCCGCAATATCGGTTCGGTTCGCCCCAACGGCGTCGAACCCGGAGAACGAAAATGGTCCCTGGGTTCCCTCTACTCCGTAGCCTTGGCGAAAGGTCGGAATTGCGGGCGTATAGAGTACCGACGGACACGATACGTTGCAGGCAAAGTTTCCAAAGGCATTTGCGACTTGCGTAAAAAAGGGACGGACCTCTTGATACATGCGCGGAAAGGCCGTCGGCGAGATCGACTGCTGGTCGATCTCGACATTGGAATAGTCGGGATGGAACGACCCCACGAATGAAGCCGTCGGCGTAATCGGCACCGCCATATCGAGCCCAACCTGCGAGGTCGAGCCGCCCGCGGTGCCGGAGCGCCCAACACCCAGAAGATAGGGCTGGAATCGTGCTTTCGGGCGCGTCGACTTGGCTTTTTTCCCGGCCCCGATCGCAACGCCGGTAAGCGTGCCCGAATAGAGAGCGAGGGTCGGGGATGTTGCTTCGGCGTCGTAGCTCCAGACTTGAAGGCTGTTCGCTTTGAGATCGAAGCGTGCGAATTGTGCCTTCCACGCGTGCGATCCACCCGAGCGAATGATATGAAACGGGACGTGCATCGTTACCGTATAGCCGCTTTTGGTAATTCTTCCCCGCGAGAGCCATTGCGGCGTATACGAGCTGTTTTCGGAGGAAGTTTGGTAGTGCGCTCCACGCGGGTTCGCTGAAAACTGATAGGCGAATCCCTGCACGCCCTGTGGTTCGAGTGAGACCTGGATACTATCGTCGCCGAAGATCGCCGGGCCGTTACTCACCGTCGAGGCTACGACGCGGGAGTGCTCGCGGACGCGAAACGCAACATCGAGTCCTTGCGGATCCTGTGCGACGTACACGACGGTGGGGTGCGAGACGCGACGGCGGTTGGTGAAATCGTATCCCAAGACGATTCGGGCAGCCCCGGCCCAGCTCGCGTCGATCCGGCCGTGCATCGCCGGTTCCTTAGCCAGTATCGGGACCCGTACGTGCGGTAACGTTGCGGCAGCAACGATGAGCGGCGAGCAAAGGGCGCCGGCAACAAAAAGCGCGCCGGCCATTGTAAAGCGTCGCATGCGCGGGCTTTTCATATCGGAATCTCAGGTTCCCTTTTCAGCCCCGGCGTAGAAGATCCACTTGAAAAACACCGCCGGCGTGGTGGTGAGTGCGTTGGGATCGCCGTAAACGAGATAGAACTCGTTATGGCCGTGAAGGTAGTGGAATGCCGCACTGAGGTTATCGGCGAAGACCGGAGTGAAGGTCGGCGCGAAATACGATGTCGGTAGATCGATTCCGTTGATGCGCCGAGCGCCGAGCGAGAG
>JAJXXM010000169.1 GCA_021781095.1 bacterium | reverse complement strand
GATCTCTGCGATATCGTCAAAGGCCCCGATTTCCCGACCGGCGGCACCGTGCTCGGGCACGAAGCGATCCGTCAGGCCTATAAGACGGGGCGCGGTTCGATTCCGATGCGCGGCAAGGCCGAGATCGTCGAAGAAAAAGGCCGCCATAAGATCGTCATCACCGAGATTCCCTACCAGGTCTACAAGAGCCGCATCGTCGAGGCGATCGCCGAGGCGCACGCCGAGAAAAAGATCCAAGGCATCGCGCGTCTCGACGATTTAAGCAACCGGAAGGGCATGCGGGTCGTCGTGGAACTGCAGAAGAGCGCGACGCCGAAAGTCGTGCTCAATCAGCTCTTCAAGCACACGCCGCTGCAATCGAGCTTCGGCTTCAACATGCTCGCGTTGGTGCCGGCCGGCCCGCCGAAGGCCGATGGAACGACGCCGCTCGAGCCGCAAGTGCTCAACCTGCGTCAGCTGCTCGATCACTACATCACGCATCGCAAAGACGTCGTCCTCAAGCGGACCGCCTACGATCTTCGCAAGGCGCAAGAACGCGCGCATCTGCTCGAAGGCTACCGCATCGCGCTCGACAACATCGACGAGATCATCGCGCTCATTCGGAGCAGCGATTCGACCGACGAAGCGAAGGGCAAGCTCGTCGCGCGCTTCTCGCTCTCGGAGATTCAAGCCCAAGCGATCGTCGATATGCGCCTGCGCACCCTCACCGGGCTCGAACGCAAGAAGATCGAAGACGAATACCTGGAGCTCATCAAAACCATTGCGGATTTGGAAGACATTTTGCGTAGCCCGCGTCGCGTCGCCGCAATCGTCAAAGAGGATGCGCTCGATCTGAAAAAGCGGCACGGCGACGAGCGGCGCACGCTCGTGCTTCCCGCCGAAGACGAAATCTCGGTCGAACAGCTCATCCCCAACACCGACGTCGTGGTCACCTATACCGACGGCGGCTACATCAAGCGCGTCTCGGTCGATACGTTCCGCACCCAGAATCGCGGCGGGCGCGGCGTTACCGGCATCTCCAACCTCAAGCGCGAGGATGTCGTACGCAATTTCTTCGCCACGAAGACGCACGATCACGTGCTCTTCTTTACCAACAAGGGCCGCGTCTATCGCCTGCGCGCGTACGAGATTCCCGACACGACGCGCCAGGCGCGCGGAACCGCGCTCGTCAATCTCCTCACGCTCCCACCGGGCGAACAGGTGACGGCGTGCTTCCCCATCGACACCTTCGAGGGCGATAAATCGCTCGTCATGGTGACGACGCACGGCGTTATTAAAAAGACGAAACTCGAAGAGTTTGCGAACGTTCGCCGCAACGGGCTCAACGCCATCAATCTCGACGAAGGCGACGAATTGCTCGCGGTCGATCTCGCCACGGGCACGCGCGATATCATCCTTTGCACGCGCGCCGGCATGGCGGTGCATTTCAACGAGCAGAACGTTCGCCCGATGGGGCGTAACGCGCGCGGCGTGAAAGCGATGACGTTGGAGAGCGGCGACGAGATCATCGCGATGGACGTGATCGAAGACGAACGCAAAGAAGTCCTGTTGGTCACCTCGCAGGCCTTCGGCAAGCGCACGCCGATCGACGACTACCGGCACACCTCTCGCGGCGGCAAGGGCGTGAAAGCCTTCGCCAAGGAGCGCGAGGATATCGGCCGCGTCGTCGACCAGATCATGGTCGCACCCGACGACCAATTGCTGATGATCACTTCGGGGAACCAAGTGATTCGCATCAACGTCAAGGATATTCGCAAAGCCGGTCGGGCGACCAAGGGCGTCCGTCTCCAACGCCTCGGCGAAGGCGACGAAGTGATTGCGATTACGAACCTCGGGAAACAGGCCGAGCTTATCACCGGGATCACCGGGGAGCCGACACAGACCGAGCTGGCCTAGTGCGCTAGGCCGGCTCGTGCAACCAGGCACCGCCGCCGGGCGGTTGAAGCATCGTAGAAAAAGGAGTCCATCGTGAGCGTAGTAGCCGAAGTCAGTCAAGCAAATTTTCAGAGCGAGGTCCTGGGAAACACCCAGCCCGTCCTCGTCGATTTCTGGGCGCCGTGGTGCGGCCCGTGTCGCATGCTCTCGCCGGTTGTCGAAAAAGTCGCCGCCGCGCATGAAGGCAAAGCGAAATTCGTCAAACTCAACACCGACGAAAATCCGTCGTTGAGCGGGCAGTACGGCGTTTCGGGCATCCCCTGCCTGATTCTCTTCAAGGGCGGCCAGGCCGTCGATCGCATCGTCGGGTACGTACCCGAGGCGCAGATCAGTTCGATGCTCGCCCGGCATTTGAACTAGAAGCCGATGAACCAGAACGCGATGCGCGGCCTTCCGGCCGTGCATCGTTTGCTTTCCGAGCCGGCGGTCGTCGCCTACGAAGGCTCGCTGGGGCGCGACGCGCTGAAGGCGCTCGCGCAGGAAGCGCTCGAACGCGGGCGGGCCGCGCTCGCCGCCGGGCATAGCTACGATGCATCGCGCGCCTTGCTCGCCGATCTCGAAGCCGCCGCCGCCGCGCAGTTGCAGCCGACGATCAATGCGACCGGCATTCTCGTGCATACGAATCTCGGCCGCGCACCGCTGGCGCGCGCCGCACTCGACGCCGCGGCGCGGATCGGCGCCGGTTACTCCAATCTCGAATACGATCTTCTCGAAGGGCAGCGAGGCTCGCGTTACGAGCGCGTCGGCGCGCGCCTGGCGCGACTCTTCGGAGCGGAAGATGCGCTCGTCGTCAATAATTGCGCCGCCGCGGTGTTGCTGTTGCTCGACACCTTCGCCCGAAATCGCGAATGCATCGTCGCGCGCAGCGAGCTCGTCGAGATCGGCGGAGGTTTTCGCATTCCCGACGTGCTCGAACGGAGCGGAGCGCGTTTGGTGGAGATCGGAACGACGAACAAAGCGCGCGTCGCCGATGTCGAGCGCGCGCTCTCGCCGCAGACGGCGCTCATCTTGCGCACGCATCGTTCGAATTTCTCGCTCGAAGGGTTCGTCGAAGAACTCGATTCGCGCGCGCTCGCCGCAGCGGCCCGCCGCAGCGGTGTGATGCTCGTCGAGGATCTCGGGAGCGGCGCGACGATCGATATGACGGCGTTCGGGTTGCCGCGCGAGCGAACCGTGCGCGAGGCGCTCGAGGAGGGCGTCGCGGTCGTCGCGGTTTCGGGGGACAAACTCTTCGGCGGCCCGCAATGCGGTATGCTCCTCGGCAGCGCGCTCGCGATAGGACGCATGCGCGGCAATCCGCTGCTGCGAGCGCTGCGCGTCGATAAGACGACGCTCGCGATGCTCGACGCAACCGCGCGCTTGCACGAGAGCGATAGCACGCGTCCCGAAATTCCGCTCTATGCGATGCTCGCCGCATCGCTCGAGGAATTGCAACGTCGCGGCGAAGCAACGATCGCACGCGCCGGGCGCGGGCGACTGGTGGAGACGCGCGCCGCGGTCGGCGGCGGGGCGCTTCCGGGAGCGACGCTTCCTTCGCTGGCGATCTGTATCGAGCGCCCCGATGCCGACGCCTTCGCACGTCGCCTTCGTCACGGGCGGCCGCCGACGATCGCACGAATCGAGGATGGCTGCGTTCTGCTCGATCTCCGCAGCGTGCTCGCCGCCGAGGATGCAGCGCTCGCCGACGCCATCGCTGCGGCGCTCTAGGTAGCGCGCGTGCATATCGTCGGAACCGCGGGGCATGTCGATCACGGAAAATCGACGCTCGTCGAGCGCCTGACGGGAGTGAATCCCGATCGCTGGGCCGAGGAACGGGAGCGCGGCATGACGCTCGATCTCGGCTTCGCGCGCTTCGAAGAAGGCTCGGTCGTCGCGGGAATCGTCGACGTTCCCGGGCACGAACGCTTCCTCCACAATATGCTCGCCGGTGCGAGCGGTATGGACGTGTTGTTGCTCGTCGTCGCCGCGACCGAAGGGGTGATGCCGCAGACCCGCGAGCACCTCGCGATCCTGCGCTTTCTCAACGTGCGCGACGTGCTCGTCGCGGTCACGAAATGCGATCTGTTGAGCGCGGCCGATCGCGACGAAGCGCTCGCGCGCATCCGTAGCGATCTCGCCGGAACGCTCGCCGCCGACGCCCCGATGACGGCGCTCTCCTCGACGAGCGGCGAAGGGATTCCCGAGCTGCGGGCCGCGCTCGCCGCCAAGCTCGCCGCGCTCGCTCCGCGGAATGCCGACGCCCCGCTCTACATGCCGATCGATCGTGTCTTCACGTTGCCCGGACACGGAACGATTGCGACTGGAACGCTGATGCAGGGCAGCGTTCGCGTCGGTGAGAGCGTTACGTTACAACCCGCGGGGCTGCGCGCGCGCGTTCGCAGCGCGCACGTGTTCGGCACCTCGGTCGATCGAGCGGCGGCGGGTGCGCGCGTCGCACTCAATCTTCCCGGCGTCGCGCGCGAAAAGATTTCGCGCGGCAGCGTCCTTTCCGGGCCGGAGCTGCTTCCCAGCTCGCACCTTGTCGTGCGTTTCACCCCGTTGCTCGAGGCGCTTCCGCTCCTGCGGCGGCGCACGCCGGTGCGCGCGTCGATCGGCGCGGCGGAGATTCTCGGGACGCTGCTCTTCGAGCGCGTTCCGGAACGGGAGGAGACCGTCGAAGCGCGTTTGCTGCTGCGCGAACCGACGACGGCGTTCGGTGGCGTGCGTTTCGTCCTGCGTCGCCTCTCGCCGAAAACGCTTCTCGGCGGCGGCGAGATCGCCGGCATCGAAGCGAGCGGCGAAGGCGGCGACGCTCCGCACGTCGCGGCATTGCGCGCCGCGCTCGCCGAGGCCGGCCTCGCCGGGCTCGGGCGCGAGGAACTTGCGGCAAAACTCAATCTGCGTGCGGAGGCGATCGAGGAGATCGTCGATGCGGCGCTCGCCGCCGGCGAACTGCGCGCGATTGCAAAGCCCGAGGCGTTCGTCGGTGCGGAGCTCTCCAATGCGTTGCTCGAACGCATCGTGACGCAACTCGCGCGTCGGCACGACGAAGCGCCGTGGGCGATGGGGCGCACCTTGCAAGCGTTGGCCAAAGAATTGAATTTCGACGAAGGGTTGCTCTATCGCTATCTCGCGGCGTTCGTCGGCGAAGGCCGCCTCGCCGCGCGTTCGGGATTCTATGCATTGCCCGGCCACGAACCGCGATTCTCCGAGGAACAAGATCGGTTTTTCGCGACCTTTCTGCAGCGCGACGATACCACTCGCCTCGTTCCCGTGCCCGCCTCCGAGATCGAAAGCGCGATCCGCGGCTCGCGTATTCCGGGGCTCGCCGATGCCTATGCGGCGCTGCTCGCTCGGGGCGCGCTCGTGCGCGTCGGCGAAGAACTCTACGGCGCCTCGCAGATTGCGGCGATCCGCGCGCGCGTCGAGCACCATCTCAAGCAACACCGTCAGATGACGGTCGCGGATTTCCGCACCCTCATCGGGACCTCGCGCAAATTTGCGGTTCCGTTGTTGGAGTGGTTCGACGCTCGCGGCATTACGATCCGTACGGGAGATCTCCGCGCGCTGCGCGCGAACGAGAGGAATCCATCCCCTCGGTAGCGCACGGCGCGAGCATGAAAATCGAACGGCTGCTTCCTCTCGCGCTCATCCTCGCCGTCGCTTCGAGCGCTCCGGCGATCGCCGCGGGAACCTTCGCTTCCGCCGGCCGTCCGCACACGATTACGGTCGCCGCAACGGCGCAAATCACCCCGACGGAGCTCGTCGTCGATCTT
>JAJXXM010000062.1 GCA_021781095.1 bacterium | reverse complement strand
CGTCGCCTATGTCGACTTTCCGAAGGCGTTCTTTCTCAACGTCAACACCGAGACTGACTGGTCACAATTGCAGGAACAAGATTATTCACGATGAGTTACGAGCGTTCGATTTCGGCATTCGCGAGAGCGCGAAACAGCATCGCCGGAGGCGTTAACTCCTCGGTTCGCGCGTTTAAATCCGTCGGCGGCAATCCGATTTTCATGCAACGTGGATCGGGCCCGCATATTTTCGATATCGACGGCAACCAATATATCGATTACGTGCTTTCGTGGGGCCCGCTGATCTTAGGGCACGCGCACCCGACCGTCGTGAAAGCGGTCTCGCAGGCCGCCGCACGCGGCAGTTCGTTTGGAACGCCGACCGAAGCGGAGAGCGAACTCGCCGAAACGATCGTTTCGATGGTTCCATCGATCGAACGGATTCGCTTCACGTCCAGCGGCACCGAAGCGACGATGAGCGCCGTCCGACTCGCTCGCGGCGTTACCGGCCGCGCAAAGATCGTCAAGTTTGCCGGTTGCTATCATGGCGCCGCCGATATGTTTCTCATCGCGGCCGGTTCGAGCGCGCTGACGCTCGGGGTTCCGAACTCACCCGGCGTTACGAGCGGTACGGCTGCCGATACCATCGTCGTTCCCTACAACGACGTCGAAGCGGTACGCGCGGTCTTTGCCGAACGCGGCAAAGAGATTGCGGCGATTATCGTCGAGCCCTTCGTCGGCAACATGGGCTACATCGCACCGCGCGCCGACTTTCTTCCGGGGCTGCGCGCGATCTGCGATGCACATGACGCGTTGCTCATTTTCGATGAAGTGATGACCGGCTTCCGCGTCGCGCGTGGAGGAGCCCAAGAACGGCTCGGCATCCGCCCCGACCTGACGACGCTGGGCAAAGTCATCGGAGGCGGCCTTCCGGTCGGCGCTTTCGGCGGGCGCGCCGATCTGATGTCGCAACTTACCCCCGACGGCAAAATCTTCCATGCCGGGACGCTCTCCGGAAATCCGCTTGCGATGGCGGCGGGGCTTGCGACGTTGCGTACCCTCCGAGATGATGCGACGCTCTACGAACGTTTGGAGATTCTCGCGCGTTTGTTCATCGAAGGTATGCGCGAGATATTTACCAAGTACGGACGCCCATTTACCGGCGGATATGCAGGCTCGATGTTCGGATATTTTTTCACCGACGAGCCGGTCTTCGATCTCGACGGTGCGATGCGCGCAGATACGCAAGCGTACGCCGCCTTCTTCCATGCGATGGCCGAGCGCGGGGTCTACCTTGCACCCTCGCAGTTCGAGGCAGGCTTTCTTTCGTCGGCGCACACGACGCGCGAGATCGAACAGACCCTCCATGCCGCCGACGAAGCACTCGCTTCAATGGCGAGCGAGTAGCGCATCGATGCCGATTCTCTGTATCGGGCTCTCGCATCACACCGCGCCGGTGAGCGTTCGCGAGAGCCACGCTTTCCCGACCTCGCGCATGACCGAAGCGCTGCAGATGCTTCATGCTTACGATGCCGTGAAAGAAGCGGTCATGCTGCAGACCTGCGGCCGCCTCGAAATTTACGCCGAGGTCGATGATTTCGAAAGCGGCGCCGAGCAGATTAAAACCTTCCTCACGCAATTCCGGCACGGCACGATTTCGTTCGATCTCGAATCCTATCTCTACACGCATCTCGGGCGCGAAGCGGTCGAACATCTGCTGCGCGTCACGACCGGGCTCGATTCGATGCTGATCGGGGAAGCGGAGATCCTCGGACAGGTCAAAAGTGCGTACCTTCACGCGCAGCGCGCGGGCGCTTGCGGCAGCAGCATGCACAAACTCTTTCGCGAAGCGCTCAACGCCGGAAAGGCGGCGCGCACGCAGACCACGATCGGCGAAGAATCGGCGAGCGTTGCGACCGCCGCCGTCGATTCAATCGAAGCCCACCTCGGCTCGCTGGAAGATCGTTGCGCCGCAGTCATCGGTGCCGGAGCGATGGGGCGCAGCGCCGCGCGGCGGCTGCGCAGCCGCGGCGTCGGGACGCTGCTGGTTGCCAACCGCACGCATACCCGCGCGCAAGAACTGATCGGCGAGATCGGTTCGGGGGTGGCGCACGATTTAAGCGAACTCGTTTCGATTCTCGAAGCCGCCGACGTCGTTATCAGCTCGACCGAGGCGAGCACTTTCGTGCTGACGACAAACGATGTCGCCGAAGCAATGGCACGACGCCCGCAACGCCCACTCCTCATTCTCGATATTGCGGTGCCGCGTGACAGCGACCCCGATATCGCCGAGATCGACGGGGTGACGCTCCTCGACATCGATACGCTCAAATCGGTCGTCGACGATCGCTTGGAACGGCGCCGACAAGCAATCCCACAGGTCGAAGAGATCATCGTTGAATATATGGAACGCTTTCGCACGTGGTACCAGGCGCGCACGACGGTGCCGACGATCGCCGCGTTGACCGAGCGTGCCGAAGCGATCCGTAACGGTGAGATCGAACGCCTTTTCGCGCGCCTTCCCGATCTCACGCCGCGCGAACGCATGTTGATCGTCGGTTCGTCGCTGACGATCCTTTCGAAACTCTTGCACCCTGCCGTCACGACGATCCGTGAAAAAGCCGGGAGCGACCGCAGCGAAGCACTCGCTTTCACGCGCTTACTCGGCGAACTCTTTTCGCTTGACGGCACGCAAAATGGCCGGCTTCGTTAGTCTCATCGGCGCGGGCCCCGGCGACCCCGGATTGCTGACGCTGCACGGAGCGCGCGCGTTACGAGAGGCCGAGGTTCTTCTCTACGATGCGCTCGCATCCGACGCCGTCGTCGCGCTTGCGTCACCGAGTTGCGAACGCACCTTCGTCGGAAAGCGCGGCGGAAACCATGCGATGCCGCAGGAAGAGATCGAAGCGCTGATGATCGCGCGCGCACGTGAAGGCAAGCGCGTCGTTCGCCTCAAAGGCGGCGACCCGCTCGTTTTCGGACGCGGCGGCGAAGAAGCACAGCGTCTGCATGCAGCGGGAATTGCGTTTGAGATCGTTCCCGGCATCAGTTCGGCGATCGCCGCACCGGCGTACGCGGGAATTCCGGTCACGCACCGCGATTGCAACGTCGCATTCACGGTCGCTACCGGGCACGAAGATCCGCTCAAAGCTGAAAACACCTTAGACTGGAAAAAACTCGCCGACCCGCATCGCACGCTGGTGCTGTTGATGGCGATGGGGAATCTCGAGGAGATCGCTCGGCGCCTGCAAGAGAACGGTTTGCCGGCGCAGACGCCCGCAGCGGTGATCGAAAACGGCACGCGCCCGACGCAGCGAACGGTGACGGCAACCTTGGCGACGATCGCCGAAACGGCGCAGCGTGCCGGCTTGGCGGCACCCGCAATTTTTATCGTCGGTGAGGTCGTCGGCTTGCGCGACGAGTTGCGCTGGTTCGATCGCTCGCCGCTCTTTGGGAAACGCTTGCTCGTGACGCGCGCGGCCGAGCAAGCGGAGGATTTCGCGGCGCGCGCGCTCGCGCGCGGAATCGAGCCGATTCTCGCCCCGACGATCGAGATCGCTCCCCCCGACGACGCGACGGCAGCGAACGACGCCGTCGATAATCTCGCAAGTTACGCCTGGGTGATCTTCACGTCGCGCAACGGCATCGACGCCTGTTTTCAGCGTTTGCAGGAAGTCGGACGGGACGCGCGCGCGTTCGGTGCCGCGCGGATCGCGGCGATCGGAGCGAAGAGCGCGGAGCGCCTGGCGGAGTTCGGCGTACACGCCGATCTCGTGCCCGCAACCGCGGTCGCCGAAGAACTCGCGGCGGAGATTCTCCACCGTACGCGCCCGGCATCGCGCGTTTTGCTCTATCGCGCTCAAGAAGGGCGCGATATTCTGCCGAAATTGCTCGCTGCAGAGGGGCTCCAGGTCGATGATGTCGCCGCCTATCGCACGCGCTTTGCGCGCGATCCGCAGTTCGCGGGAAAAGCAGCGCGCGCGGATCTCCTCGCGTTTACCAGTGCATCGACGGTGCGCGGATATATCGAACAGTTCCCCAATGTGGAAGTCGCCCTCGAGAGCGCACGCGGAAAGTGCATCGGCGCAATCGGACCGGTTGCCGCAGAGGCGGTTCGTTCGTTCGGTTTCCATCTCGATCTCGTAGCCGATGGCGCGACAACCGATGCGCTGCTCGACGCGTTCGCAGCGCATCTCTCCGCCGACGAATGAAGCATCGCGCGCTGACGCGCGGCGGTACGCTGGCCGCTGCATTCGTCGGCGCGGCAACGTTGCTCGGATTTCACCTGGCCGGCGCGTTGGTGCTCTTCGCTTTTTACGTGCCCTCCGTCGCACTCTCGCGCCTTCCGCATCCGCATGCCGAGCGAATCCGCGATGTCGATAAACAGGGCCCGCGCGATGCGCGACAGGTTCTTGCTAACGGAGGGGTCGCAGCCGTAGCGGCGCTGGTTGCATTTTTTTTCCCGCAGGCACACGCCGTCGCCGCAACTGCATTCCTCGGCGCCTTCGCCGCGGCGTCGGCCGACACGTGGGGAACGGAGATCGGCACGCGCTATGGGAGCAACGCGCGCTCGGTACTCGGCTTTCGTCGCGCGACCGCCGGTCTCTCCGGCGGCGTGACGACGTTAGGAACCCTTGCGGAGTTCGCCGGGGCGGCAATCGTTGCCGCAACTGCGGCGCTCGCCGCGTTCGCACCATTTATTGCAGGAGCGGTCGGCGGAATCATCGGCGCGTTCGCCGACTCGTTGCTCGGAGCGAGCGTGCAGGAGCGTCGCACCTGCGATCGCTGTGCGTGCGACTGTGAGACCGATCCGCATCTCTGCGGCGCGCCGACGCGGCGCATCCGCGGCCTTTCCGGTTTTCGCAACGATGCGGTGAATGGTAGTTCGACGTTCGTTGGCGCATGCGCGAGCGTCGCCGTTCTCGCGCTTCGCGCGCACTACTTTCCGTAGGTCTTGCGCAAATAGGCGATGATCGCATCGTCGTCGTCGGCGATTTTCACGTCACCATCGACGAGCGAGGGAATCCCCGTGCGGCCGAAGATCTCTTTCACGATCGCCCGCTCTCCATGGCTCCGGGGCACGTTGACGATGCGATAATCGAGCAGAAGATCGGTCATCACCGCCCGTACCCGCGCGCAGTAGCCGCACCATTCGGCTTGGTAAAGAACGATTTCGGTCGCGATCATAGGGAATGAATAGGCAAAATCGCGCGCCGCCCCTGCTAGCAAGAGCATTCTCGCTTTGTTCCGTCGAAAGTCGCAGGGCTTCCAGCCGAACTTTCGATGATGCTCGAGCGCAGCGACGACCGACGGCGACGGATGAGCGCGGCCTTCGCCGCCTCGCTCGCGCTCCATCTCGTGCTGATCGCGCTGCTCCCCTCGCTCGTCGCCGTGCGCTCGCGGCGCCCGAGCGTTGCGACGATCGCGTTCGCCCAGGTCGCGCGTATCGAGCTCGCACGGGCGCGGCGTTCGCCTCAGCCGGCCCGCTCGCCGGTACCGGCGCATCCGCGCCCCGTCGCCCCCGCTCCGGCATCGATACGGCCGGCGCGGCATCGCGCACCCGTCGCAAGCGCACCGATCGCGCTCGCCATAGCACCCGCACCCGCTTCGCCGAGCCCCGCACCGAGCGCGACGCCCGGGCCGCCGGCGACGGCGAGCCCCATGCCGGTTCGGCTCGCCAGCACGGAGCGGCTCGACCGCGGCGGCTACATGCCGTTCGGCGCGAGCCAGCGGGA
>JAJXXM010000303.1 GCA_021781095.1 bacterium | reverse complement strand
ACGGCTTCGTTGGTGATGGTGCCGGTCTGCGTGACGCCCGCTGCGCTGAGGTAGCCGGCGACGTCACTGGTGTTGATCGGCGTGTCGATTTCGACGGCGACGGTCACGCCGGCGCCGTTGCAGCCGTGCTGCACGGGATAATCGAAGGCCTTGGCAACGCCGGTGGCGAGCCAACCGTTCGAGCCGCTCAGGGGGCCATTATCGGCAGTTCCATTGCAGCTTCCGCCGGCGACCGGGGTCGGCGTCGGCGCGGGGGTTGCGGTCGGAACCGGCGTCGGCGATGCGGTCGGCTTCGGCGTCGGTGACGCGGTCGGCTTCGGCGTCGGCGATGCAGTCGGCTTCGGCGTCGGCGATGCGGTCGGAACCGGGGTCGGCGATGCGGTCGGCTTCGGCGTCGGCGATGCGGTCGGAACCGGGGTCGGCGATGCGGTCGGCTTCGGCGAAGGCGACGGCGATGGCGTCGGCGAGCTGCCGTTGGTCAGCGAGACATCGTCGAGATAGACGTAGTTGTAATCGCTGAACGAACCGCTGCCGTAGATGCCGACGAAGATGATAACCTGTTGGCCGGCATAGGCACCGATGTTATAGCTGCGGTGCACGTAGCCGTTGGTGTTGCCGTTTTCGGTGTACAGATTCGTCAGGTAGTTGCCGTTCGCATCGAAGAGATCGGCTTCCTGATCGGCATAGTAGGTGCTCGTCTCGCTCGTGCCTTCATCGACGTAGAAGCTGAGCTGCCCGTTGGTCGGAACGGTCACCTGCTGGCAGACGCCGTCGAGGCCGTACTCTTCGCCGAGATTGTTGGCGAGGTTGCCGGTGAAGGCGTCGTATTGGCCGCTATGCGGATTCGATGAATCGATCGTCGCATAGCCGTTGCCGCAGGCGAACCACGGCGAGAAAGCGCCGGTTTCGAAACCGGGATTCCCGATGACGTTTCCGGTCGCAAACGGCGTCGCATATTTCGCGATCATCGCTCCGCGCGCTTTCACCTGCGGCGAGAGCGTGAGGTTGCGCGAGGCCCGTGACGCGGGGATGTGCGGAACGCTCGGCAACGTCGTCGAAGCGATCAACGACGAGAGCGAGAGCGCGCTCTGCACGTGCGCGCCCGTATGCGCGACGACGATGTTGCTCGTCGTCACGGCGTGGACGAGCGGCGCGATCGCGGCCGGAACGACCGCCGGCTTCACGTTGACGTAACGCGCGCCGAATTTACCCTGATTCACCATGTGAATTTGGGTGTTGAAAAAGCTCTCGACCTTCGCCGCGGGCGCCGATGCCTCCACGATGGTGCGGTTCGAGTATTCTTTGGTGATCGTGAAACCCGCGCGCTGCAGCGCAAAGACGACGCTCTGCTCCTGCTGTGCGGTCGGGGCGTAATACGCATTGAACTCGTCGGTCGTGAGGTAGTGGTGATACATCGGCGAGGTCGGATCGGCTTGCTGGGCGACAAGCTGATCGAGTTGCGCTTGGTGATTGTAATTCAACGTCAACGTAACGCTGACGGGCGTCGTCTGGGGGGCGGCACCCATATCGGTATAGGCGAGCGTCCCGGCAGTCTTCGGAACGCTGCTCGTCGGCGTCTGGTTCGACGGAGAACCGGCGCTTTGCGTGGGCGAGCCGGCCGGTAAAATTCCTCCACCGGAATTGCCGCCGCCGCACGCCGAAAGCACCATGCCTGCAATCAGACACGATGCTACGAGTCGGAGGGATGTTTGCATTCTTCTCCTTGATCGTACGATAGTTGTACGTAGTGGTTGCAACAGGCGCATCGAACCGCCCGTCGGCGGCTCGGGCACCCGAGCATTCTACGTTAAGTGCGCGTTAAGGAGTAAGGAGCAGGCGCAGATGCAGGGCGAGCGCCCCTATGTGCATTTCGTCACTCAGCGGTACGGGGAGCCCCGGAGCTCGATGAAGAGCGCGTGAGAAACCGGAGGCATGCGCGATCGCCGGCCCGGGAGCTGCGTTTTCGAGATATCGATACTCATCATCTCGACCGTGAATCGGAGGAATCATGAAACGCAGAAGCCTCGCTTTCGCCCTCATCACCGCGCTCTCGCTTCTGGCGCCGATCGGCGCCCAGGCCGATTGGAACGACCGAGGCGGGCGCGACCGCGTGGTCGTCGCCCGCGTTGCGGCATTCTGGCCCTATCACCTCCGCCTCCGCAACGGGCGCGTCCTCGAGCTTCATCGAGGCACGATCATCAACCCGACCGGCCTGACGCCGCGCTGGGGGATGCTCGTCCGCATCTGGGGGCACCCCGACGACGACGGCAACTTCGTTGCCGACCGCATCGATCTCGTCCGGGATCGCGACGACCGCGGTGACGACGACGGGGGCCGCTAGCGTCGCCTACGCCGTAAAGGCGACCAGCGCATTCGCGGGCTTATCCGCGGTCCAGAAACGCGAACCGTCGTGCGTGAGCGAGACGCTACGGAACGGCAGGTGGGCGAGCGCCTCGACGCTTCGCGTTTCGAGCGACCGCACGCGTACCAACGTATTGGTGGCGTCGTCGAGGTTCCGGGCGAGCAGATAGAGCGTCCCCTCGACGAAGCAGCACCCGACGTTCGTGCGGGCGAAACCGGAGAGCGCGTCGGAGAAATCCATCGTTGCGATCACCGAGCCGGCGGCGTCGAGGGCGAGCAAGCGCTTGCGGACCGCCTGGCTTAGCCACAGGTGCCGCCCGTCGAACGCGAGTTGCGAGCCGGTGAATTCGGGGCATGCGATACGGTCGTGCTCCTTGACGCCGTGCCCCGGCACGTAACGACGCAGATAGCGATCGTCATCGGCACCCTCGCTCGAAACGAACCGAAGCTCGTCGCCAAGTGCGATCGCACCGATCGGTTTTCCCGGAGCCTGCGCTTCCTCGAGCACGTGGTCGTCGTTCGGCGACACGGCGTAAAGCCGGCTCGTTTGCATCGAACTTACCCACAGGCGTTCACCGTCGGCGGCGAGGGCCTGCGGCTCCGGCGCAGGTGCAGGCAATCGAACGATCTCTCGAATCATTTCCATTTCGATCATCGACGGTTCTCCTTCACTCTTAAGCATTCTTGAGGTTCATAATTATCGTTAACGATTCGACGTGAAAATTCCCGCAAAATATGCGCATTTTTTCAACACAAACGCCAGGACTCATGCGCGTGCGGGCCGCAGTCTACGCGTGAGAACCACTCCCGTCGTCTTGCGGAGGAAACCCGTTGCGCCGTCTTATCGCATCGCTCATCGGATGCTCGATTTTTCTCACGATGACGCCGTCGTCGAGCGTCGCGCTCGCGCAGACGGTGAGCCCGCCGAACGCAGCTCTCAACGCACTCTTACGTTCGCGCATCAAACACGTCTTTGTGATCTATCAGGAAAATCGTTCGTTCGATTCGTATTTTGGAACGTTCCCCGGAGCCGACAATCTCGCCTCGCCGTCGGCACGATCCCACGGCTTTCGCCAGTACGATCCGATCGGCCGCCAATGGGTGACGCCCTTTCGCATTACCGCGCCCGACACCGCCGACGCCGACCACGCTCGCCCGGCGCTTCTTACCAAGGCCGACGGCGGCCGTATGGATCTCTATGTCGCGACCGAAGAATTCGGACTCCTTGCCAAAGGCTATAGCCGAAACGATGCGGAGCGCCTGGGATTGCTGACGATGGCGCACGAAGATTGCGCGACGATTCCCTATCTTTGGTACTACGCACATCGCTTCGCGCTCTACGACCATTTCTTTCAGGGCATGTGGGGACCGTCGACGCCGGGAAATATCGACTTGATCGCCGCGCAGACCGGTGAAACGCAATGGGCGCGCGACGCCGCCGAACAGGTCGCGCCGAACTCCAAAGGCCCCGGCGACCCGATCGTCAACGATTCGGAGCCTCCCTTCGGGCCCTATCCCGGAAGCCCGCCCGATCCGCTCAAAGCGCAATACGACCAGCATTATGCCACCGTTTTTTTAACGATGGCGCAACGACGCGCCGTCGAAGCACAACGCGACAACCACGGGATTCGAAAAGATATCGCCGCGATCGCTCGGCCCGGGCGCCCGGCGATTCCGTGGGGTTGGTACCAAGAGGGATACGCCGCGGCCGCACACCCAAATGCGACGAATCTCGTACATGGATATATTCCGCATCACAACGCGTTGCAATATTTCGGATACCTACGCAAAAATCCGTATTTTTGGAGCGGAGTCCACGATCTGAGCGCGCTCTTTCCCGCCATCGAAGGGGGCCGCCTCGGCAATCGCAGCGTCGTCTTCATCAAGGGCGGCAAGAAAAACCCGTTCGGACTCAAGCCCGCGAACCAAAGCCCTCGCGTTCAATCGCGCTTCCGCGGCGACGACGACCATCCGGGTTACTCCGATTCGCAGATCTCCGAAGCGATGGTCGCAAAAGTCGTCGATACGATCGCCCATAGCCGTTACTGGAAGAGCTCCGCGATATTCATCTTTTGGGACGACTCCGAAGGTTTCTACGACCACGTGTCGCCGCCGCAATTCGAACGCTGCTTCGACGGGCACGCGTGCGGCGACGGACCGCGCGTTCCCGCTATTCTCATCTCGCCGTACGCTCGCAACGGCGCGATCGTTCACGAGCTCTCCGATCACGCGTCGTTCGTGAAATTCCTCGGAACGCTCTTCAACTTACCGGCGCTCGCCTCGCTGCCGGACGAAAAACTCTACATGCCGCTCGGCCCGCGCGATACGAACCCCGCATTGAGCAATCTCGTCGGGGCATTCGATCCGCAGCGCCTCGCGGGAACCAAGGCGCCGCTGCCGGCGAGCCTCGCGGAGATTCCGAGCCGAGTCGTCGACCGTATTCCGTCCCCATGGACCTGCGAAACGATCGGCGTCACTCCGGTGCACATTCCGGGCGAGAACCATCCACCGAGCGGCTTCGCACCGCTCCTCAATAACCACTAACGCGAACGCGTTTTCCGCCCTTCGAACCACTTCTGCGCGCTCGGGCGACGATGCCGGCAGCCGGGCCAACAGCACGGCTGCCGGTCGCCCTCGCGCAACGACGAGAGCATGCGCACGATATGCTCGGCTCTGGTCGTCGGCTTCTTCACGATGGTCGTCCAGCAGATCCACTCGTTGCGTTGGATCGGCGTCAAGGCGTTCCACGTAGCAAGGAGTCGTTCGTCAGCGCCGAGCGCCGCCGCCATATCCTCGGGCACTTCGTGGAGCACTCCGGGCGCGATCGGTTGTTGCTCTGACATGATGGTCGCCCTCTCCCTACGCCGCGGCCACCCGCTTCTTCCACCTATGCTGCCGAGGCTGGTTGAAGAGGAATGCAATCGCGGGGAAAAACGTCATTTCGACGCGGCCGTCAAAACTCGTTCTCCTTGCTTCCGGCTGCATGAAGCAGCGCAGCCGAAAGCAAAGAGAACTCGCGACGGAACGCTACCGTGCATCCCTCAGCGAGGTAGACACGCCGCTCCCCTTCCGGGAGGGCGCGCGGCTCTAGGAGGGAGACGACGCGGGGGTCGGAACGGCGACTCCTCGAGTTTTTATTATGCCGTTCTGCTCGAGCATCACCACGAACGATTGAACGCCGGGGACCGGAATCAACGGGTCGTATGGCTTCATAACGCCCTTCGGACAGTACGGCGATTTTTGCAGGTAACGAAAATTAAACGCCGCCCCTTGCGTCGTGCAGAAGGTCGCGTTGGGGTTACTTCCGTCGCCGTACCACGTGCTCACCGCAGAGCGAGCGTATATGTAATACTGCTCGCCGAGTTGTTGCAG
>JAJXXM010000115.1 GCA_021781095.1 bacterium | reverse complement strand
AGAAGTCGTCGGCCGACCGATGCAATATAAAACGACCCCGCTCTTCCTCGAGTCATTCGGGTTGAACTCGCTTGAAGATCTGCCGGATTTAGAAGTGGAGATCGAACGCCCACGCGAGCTCGCGCTGCCGCTCATCGCCGGAGATGCCGAGCCGACATCAGAGCCCAGCGCCGTCGAATCGGAAGAGGAGAGCGAAGCGGAGCAATGACGGTCGAGAACGATGCCCTCGCGCGACCCTTATCCTATTCAACCTCGCTCTACGATGCGTTGGTCGAATTCGGTCTCGCGATTCGCGGAAAGATTCTCGATGCGGGTTGTGGTGAGGGCGATGCAAGTGCGCCGCTTATCGACAATGGCGCCGCCGTAACCGGAATCGATACTCAAGCCGAAGTACTCGACCGCGCGCGCCGATTGCATCCCACCGCGACCTGGCGCCTCGGCGACGTCACCGCATTGCCGTTTGAGGCGGCGAGCTTCGACGCGTATATTTGCGGTCAAGGTTTCCACCTTTTCGATCGTACGAAAGCGCTCGCCGAGGCTTTTCGCGTTCTCAAACCGGGTGGTTGCGTTGCCATTTGGTGGAAGCACGCGTTATCGGGATCGCCGGTGCGCCCGCTCTGCGATGAAGCAGCGCGGGAGATCGATATTCATCCGCTGACCGGGACGCTCGTCGGTGGATTTCGTGAATTCTATGCAGCTCCGTTCGTGGGCCAGACCTTGCGTGTGCTTCAATGGCGCCTCGTAACGACGCGCGCCGCATTTGTCGCCGAAGAGCGCGTTCGTTTAGAGCATGCCGGCGTCCCCGAGGACCAGGTTCGTCGCTACGTCGCGACGTTGGAACGTCTGTTCAAGGAGCAGTTCGGTCCCGATATCGGCAGCTTTCAGCATGCCTACATGCAGTATCTCTATCTCGCGCGTAAAGAGAAATAGTATGCGATTCGGTATGCACATGCGGCTTGCCGACGGGTATGAGGCGGCCGTAAATCGCTCGGTAGCGCTGGGCTGCACAACGATGCAGGTATTTACAAGCAATCCGCGCGCATACCGGCAGGCGACTCCGAAGGTCGAAGCACTCGCAACCTTTGCGGCGCTGCGGGCGCGCGGTAACCTGGACCCCGCGGTCACGCATACACCCTACCTCATCAATCTCGCCAGCGAAGACCCACGGATTTTCAGCGGTTCGTTAAATCTCCTCAAGCACGACCTGCACGTCGCCGCGCTGGCGGGCATCGCGTTGGTCAACACGCACCTCGGTTCGTATGGAAAGCGCGATCGTGAGGCGGGATTCGCCGGAATTGTCGCGGCGCTGCAAGAGGCGCTTTCCGAGATTTCACCCTCGGTGAGCCTCGTGCTCGAAAATTCTGCGGGCGCCGGTGCGCTTGCCGGCGGCACGCTCGACGAACTCGGTGCGTTCTTACGCGCGGTCGATCACCCGCAACTGGGCATCTGTATCGACACCGCACATGCATGGGCGGCCGGATATAAGATCGATACGAAAGATGATGTAGCACGCTTTGTCGAGACGATCGATCGGACGATCGGTTTCGATCGATTGCGCATGTTCCATCTCAACGACACGCAGATTCCGCTGGGAGGGAATCGCGACCGACATTGGCACATCGGCGAGGGCGCAATCGGGGAAAATGGGTTTCGGGCGCTGCTCGGCGTCGCCGAGTTGCGAGAGAAGATTGCGATTCTCGAAACGCCGGGCGAAGATGCCGACGATGTCCGCAACATGGCGACGATCCTGCGCTTGTACGGAGAGGCCGCCTAAGGCTCCGTGCCGATCGCGCATCTCGACGTCGATGCCTTCTACGCAAGCGTCGCCGTCCGGGATCGCCCGGAATTGCGCGGGCGTCCGCTCGTCGTTGCCGGTTCGCATCGACGCTCGGTAGTGCTGACGGCCTCGTATGAGGCGCGTCCGTTCGGTATTCGCTCGGCGATGCCGCTCCACCAAGCACTCGAACGTTGCGCCGAACTCATCGTCGTGCCGCCGACGATGGAGCGCTATCGTGCCGAATCAAAAGAGATCTTCGCGATCCTGCGCTCCCGCGGCCACATTCTCGAACCGCTTTCGCACGATGAAGCCTTTCTCGACCTCGGTGAGATCCCGTTCGAGGATGCGAAACTGCTCGTTGCGCAATTTCGCGCCGAGGTCTTTCGCGAGCGCGGGCTCACGATGAGTGCGGGGCTTGCAAGCGGGAAAATGATCGCAAAGATCGCCTCGGATCTCGCGAAACCCGACGGCCTTCTCGCCGTCGAACCCGGCGAAGAGCGCCTCTTCCTCGCGCCGCTCTCGGTCGGTCGGCTCTGGGGTGTCGGGCCGAAAACGCAGGCGCGCTTAAACGAACGCGGCATCGCCGCAATCGCCGATATTCTCACGCTCGATGAATCGACGCTGATCGAGCTCTTCGGCTCCTCGTGGGAACGCATGCGCGATTTTGCGATGGGTATCGACCGGCGGAGCGTCAGCGACGCGAGCGAGACGAAATCGATCTCCACCGAAGAGACCTTCGAGTACGACGTGAGTGACGCAACCCGATTGCGCGACCTCCTGTTGGTTCAGGCGCGCGAACTCGCCGAGGATCTTCGACGAAAGAATCTTTGGGCGCGTACCGTCGGGATCAAAGTGAAATTCGCCGATTTTTCGTTACGCGTGCGTCAGACGAGCCTGCGCGAACCGACGCAGTCGGCGAAAGCGATCTTTCACGCTGCGCGAAGTTGTCTGGAGCGCGCGCAGATCGATGGGGCGCCGATCCGTCTGTTGGGAACGCGCGTCGCGGCACTCGGAGAGAGCCCATCGACGCAACTATCGCTTTGGAATCGCTAAATGTGGTCGGTACTCCAGACCGCATCGCCGATGCCCGTGCCGCTCGATGAGCGCACCCATAGGTGCCCCGCTCGTGTGAGCGGCGCGACCATGAAGATCGCGTCTTTGCGGCGACGTATGCTCCCGCGCGGGAGCATGCGTCGGATCGGTTCGGGAGGGAGCCAGCCGACGATGCGGCGCAAGTCGCCCGCCGCCGAACGCAAGAACGGAGCGGTGAGATCCCGCTCGCGTTCGTCGCGAATACCGAGTTCGTCGACGATGAATGAATCGTGCGCCGCGCTGCGGACGCCGGTAACATACGCATCGACACGGCTACCTTCGCGGAGGACGAAGGTCAGCGCGTCGTCGCCGGGATGCTCCGATCCGTGTCGCGTACGGAGGTAGAGCCACTCCCAAAAGAGCGGCGTCCGCTTGAAACTCCACGGGCGCGAGCGTTCGTGCCGCGAAAATAACCGGCGAATTGCCGCACGATCCTCGGGGGTCGCCTGTTTAATACTCATCCTGGCATGGGGTAGGTCGTCCGAACGAAGCGAAAAAACGCGCGATGGAAACGCGACGAAGCCCAACGCTTCGTAAAATGCCGGCGCAATATCGCTGAAAAGGTAGAGCGCATCGCTTCCCGCCGCATGCTCTCTGTCCATGAGCGCTGCCAGCATCGCGCTACCGTATCCGCGCCCCCGTAATTCGGTGGGCGTAAAGACCGCGCCGATTCCGAGCGCCTTCAACGTTCGTTCGCCGACGCGAACTTCTCGCTCGTAGCACTTGCAAGTCGCGCAGAGGAGGGCGCCGTCGTAGAGCCCGATCGTCGAATAGTGATTTCGTCCATAGCCGCTTCGAGCTAATTCGAGCGTATGGCGCGCGTAGCTCTCGAAATCGCGACCGGCGGCCCAAAGGGGCGCGGTGAGCGGAAGCACGATCCGCGAATAACTCTCTGCGTCGATGGAGCGAAGCGCGAGCGTCAACGTCGGAACTCCTCGAGGAACTCCGGCGTGTTGACTCCGCGCGTCGGGCGCCCCGAAGCGGTCAGCAGGAGCGCAGCGTTCGCGCGCGAGCGGGCGAACGCAAAGAGACGGCGCTCCTGCTCGATATGACGCTCGCGCAATTTATAGCGGTAATTCATGTAGGCGTGTTTTGCCGCGCGCGAACTTTTTTCGCCGCCCGCATTGTCGCGTGCCGCGAGCCCGTAGCTCGGCGTGAAGAGAAAGGCGGGCGGTACATAGTAGGCCGGAAACGCGCCTGCTTGCAAACCGGGTACGGCGACGGAATCAAAAGATATTCCGACCGCTGCTTCGATCGCGGCGATCGTCACGATGCCTTCTCGACGGCGATATGCGATCTCGGTTCGTTCGCGTTCGGCAACATCGTGCAGATGTTCGCAGAGCGAGAAAAGCGCGGCGATACCATCCTCCGCATCGCAATCCGCAATGCGCGCACGGAAGGCTTCGAGATGGATCGTTCGCGATCGTTCGTGCGCCGCGCTCTCCGGGACGGATGGCGCGAGTCCTTCGGCCCAAATTCGGTCGATTGCCTCGAGCAACGGCGCGTGCGTTACGAATTCGCGGCTGCGGGCGTGGAACGCGCGCAACCATGCAACGCGTTCGCGAGCCACCTCGCCGAGCAACGGATCGACCGCGCCCGATAATACGTTATCGCCGAGGCGCAACGCTTTTGGGCGAGGGTCGTCGTTCGTGCGCTCGGCATCGATAAAGAGCGAGCGCTGGTCGCTCGCCGCCTTGCCGCAGAGTAGCGCGATGCTCGCGTCGGCGAGCGCGAGGCGTGGGCTTTCGAGCAGGCGCAACAGGGCGTCGTTTGCGTATGGGTCGGCGACCCAACAGAGTAGAGCGAATGCGTCGAGAATCTCCGGCATACGGAAGAGATTGCATCGTCCTGCACGAGCCGTGGCGATATTTCGCTCGTGCAATGCTTGCTCGAAACGCGCCCCGTCGTCGAGGTCGCGTAAGAGAATCGCGCATTCCTGCGGGGGCGTACCCGCGGCGATGCGTTCGTCGATCCATGCGGCAACGCGCTGCGCCTCACGTTCGCGATCGGGAGCGCGCTCGACCGTCGGGCGCACCTCGCTGCGAACGATCTCGGTAAGATGCTCGCTCTCCGCCTCGGCGAGGCGCTCGATGCGGGCACCCTGCATGGGTCGGTGAGCGCCGTCATCATCGCAAGTCAGAATCAAACGAGCGGATTCATCGAGGGTGAGAGCGGCAAGAAAATCGTGCATCCGCTCGTCGCAATGCTCGGCGTCGTCGACGAAGACCGCATCGAAAGCGAACGCGGCGCGTTGCTCCGGCGCGGGATTGCTCCGTAACCAAGCCGTCGCAAGCGAGAATACCGCACAACGATCGGCGAGATGTTCGTCCTCGAGCGATGCTTCAAAACGCGCGTAGAGTTCGGCAACAATCTTTGCAAGATCTATTTCGCGCCGATGCTGTCGGAGCAACTCCGCGGTATCGACTTCGAGCGAACCGCGTGCCGTATCGTTGAGATAGGCAAGCAGCGATGGAGAGCCTAGGTTCGGCGGATGTGCGTAAAAGGCGGCGGCACCCTTCGCCGCGCGTTCGACAACCTCTCGAGGTGCAATCGCGGCGCGTCGCAGGCGTTCGATAAGGTGCTGTGCGTGTTCGAGAAAGCGCTCCGGGGAACGAAGCTCCGCGACCTCGACGTCGATTCTCGCTTCGGCGGGCGGCCAGGTGCCCGCGAAAAGCTCTTCGGCAGCACGTTCGTAGAGTCGGTACGCCGAGGCTTCGTCGATGCAGCGCAGTGCGGGATCGGCAAAGCGCGCAATGTCGCCGGCGAACTCGCCGATCTCGGCGACCGTCACGGCTCTTGCTGCGTCGGCGGAGAGAAGCGAACGCAGATTCGCGGTGCTGTTGCTCCCGATACCGAGCACGAGGACC
>JAJXXM010000211.1 GCA_021781095.1 bacterium | reverse complement strand
CGGCGAGCACCGAAGGCGACGCGCGAAGCGCTCGCGACGAGGTCGACGCGGCGATCGATCGTGTCGTGTGGTATGCGGGATGGTGCGATAAATATTCGGCGCTGCTCTCCTCGAACAATCCCGTCGCCGGGCCGCATTTTAATTGTTCGACGCCCGAACCGATGGGCGTCGTCGCGATGCTCGCACCGCAGACGCCGCTCTTCCTCGGCGCCCTCTCGGTGCTTCTGCCTGCGCTCGTCGCCGGGAATGCGGTGATCCTCCTCGCATCGGAGCGCGATCCACGCCCCGCAATCGCGCTCGCCGAGGCCGTCGCGCTCTCCGATATCCCCCCCGGCGTCGTGAACGTGCTCTCGGGGCACCGCAGTGAGATCGCCCCGGCGATGGCCAAACACGACGGGATCGAAGCGATCGCCGCCCCCCGCGAAGATCTCGAACGATGGAACGAGATCGAACGAGAATCCGCCGCCTCGATCAAACGCATTCGTGCCTTTCCCGTGAGGCGCGCGCAAGAATACTTCGGCGAACGCGCACAATCGCTCGATGCGATCGCCGACTTCTGCGAGATCAAAACGATCTGGCATCCGGTGGGATTCTGATCGCGAGGATGGAGGCGCGGAGGACGGAGTTGCAGGTGCGAGCGGAGATCGTCGATTGCGCGGCCCGTCTCTGGCGGCGCGGCCTCGTCACCGGGAGCAGCGGAAACATCAGCGCGCGCATGGACGATGGCGATATCCTCGTCACGCCGTCGGGACGCTCGCTCGAGCGCCTGAGCGAGCACGATATCGTGCGCGTCGGCCCGACGGGAACGCCGCGCGATGCGGCCGCTCGCCCGAGCAGCGAATTACCACTCCACCTTGCCGCATACCGGGTTCGTCCCGACGCCGCGGTACTCGTGCACACCCATCCGACCGCGTGCGTGATCTGGAGCAAACGCGGCCGGCTCTTCGCGCGCGATACGGTCGGCGCGATCGAAACGTTGGGAGCGGTCGGATGGCTTCCATATGCCGCGGCCGGGAGCGACGAGCTCGCCGAATCGGGCGCCGAGATCTTCGCACGCGGCGTCGATACGGTCCTGATGGAACGCCACGGGCTCTCCGTTCTTGCCGCAACGATGGAACGTGCGTTTATTTTGACCGATCTCGCGGAGGAGAGTGCCCGCATCGCAATCGGCACGACGCCCGCTGAGTCTTCCCGGCAAGGTAAGGGCCACCCCGAGGATGAAGCAGCCCTCATGCCGCCGTATCGCGCGATCTTCTAACCCAACGCATGCATCCACGCCGATATTCCACGGGGCAGCGCCTCGCACGAGCGCTGGATTTCGGTGAGTTTTGCCTTCATTACCAGCCCGTCGTCGATTTACGGAACGATCGCATCGTCGGCGTCGAAGCGCTCTGCCGCTGGCCGCAATCGGGCAACGTCATCGGCCTACCCGATGCATTCATTCCGCAAGCGGAGGCCTCGGGCGTGATCATCGCGCTGGGCGAGTGGGTCTTTCGCACGGCGACGGCGCAGGTCCACCGTTGGGAGTCGCAGTACGGCATACGGCTCGACCTTGCGGTCAACCTCAGCAGCCGACAATTTCTTCATCTTCAACTCGTCGCAGCGATCGAGGACGCGCTCCGACAGGCCTCGCTCGCGCCCGAACGGCTCGAATTCGAGATTACCGAATCGGTGGCGATGCATAACGCCGAGGATTCGATCGGTATCATGCGCCAACTCAAACATCTCGGTATCTCGCTCGCCCTCGACGATTTCGGAACGGGATACTCCTCGCTCTCCTATCTCAAGCGCTTCCCCATCGACAAGATCAAGATCGACAAAAGCTTCGTTCACGATATTCCCAACGACGCGAACGATCTCGCCATCGTCACGGCGATCATTGCGATGGCGCACGCTCTCGGGCTTCAGGTCCAAGCGGAGGGCGTCGAGACCAAGGCGCAGGCCGATTTTCTACGCGACTGCGGCTGCGAGCTCGCTCAGGGGTTCCTCTACGGACGCGCGCTTCCGGCCACGGAGTTCGCTGCGGCCTTCGACCCGCAGCTCGGCGTCATGCGCTCGCTGAGCGCGTAAGCCAGGAACGCTCTTCCACCTCGGCGCGCATCTGCAGCCATCCGCGAAAGTTCGCATGCGCTCCCAGTGCGGGAGTCGCCACGTGCTCGAACGGGCTCAGGTGATGCTGTTCCATGAGGCGGTCGCAGAGTTCGAGATCCTTCGAACGGTCGCGCGCCCCGTCGTGGGTGAGGTAGGAGACGCGCGCGCAGCGCGCGGCGCTCACGCGCTTTCGTACCTCGATATCGAGCCCGTCCTCGTCCTCCTGAAGTAAGGGCGTATGCCACTCGCCGACTCTCAACGGCGTCGGTTGATGGCGTTCGTAGGCCGCGCGCATTTTCAGAGCGACTTCGCGAATCTCCGGCTGCGCCTGCGGCGTACAGCGCAGTGCAAAAAAATTCGACCACTCGGTCGCGGTCACGATAACGGTGTGCCAGAGAAACGGTTCGAGCAGTCGGTTGAGGACTTGTTTGTGCACCTGCAGCGTTTGGAGTTCGCGCACCGATTCCACGGCTTCATCGCGCGCGCGTAACCACGCGCGCTCGGCGATACGCACCGCCTCGATATCCAGGAGCGAGGATGCCGCCATGCCCGGCTGGTTGCGCCCCCACTCCAACGGCAGAACGGGCTCGGCGAGAACGCGCTCGATCAGCTTCGAGGTCGGAATCGCGCGCGAACTCGCACTATTGCGCGAAAACTGTCGATGCGTATTGAACTCGGCCAACACGAAGCGGGGAAAGCAGACCTCCATGGTGGTCAAACGTTCCCCCGTCGGTGCGACCGAGTCGAGCAGGATCTTCGCGCCGTAGCCCGCCAACGGATTAGCCCCCGCGGTAGCGCAGGAACGCCGGGACTTCGATGTCGTCCATATTCACCGGCGTGACGGTCTCGATACGCGTCTTTTCGAAGGCAAAGCCGTCGGCTTCCGGACGACGGATCGGGCCGAAGCCCGCCGCGAGCACCGTGACGCGCACGCGCCCCTGAAGATTCGGATCGAGGCTCGCTCCGAAAATAATCTGCGCGTCGGGATCGACGCTCCGGCTGATCATTTCGGCCGCCTCGTTGACCTCGTACATCGAGAGATCGCTTCCCCCGGTAATATTCAAGATGACGCCGCGCGCGCCGTCGATGGTGGTATCGAGCAGCGGCGAGGCGATCGCCTTCTGCGCGGCATCGGCGGCCCGATGCTCTCCCGAACCTTCGCCGATTCCCATCATCGCCGTTCCGGCGTCGGTCATCACCGCTTTCACGTCGGCGAAGTCGAGGTTGATGAGCCCCGGTTGCGTGATGAGATCGCTGATGCCGGCGATTCCCTGACGGAGAACGTCGTCGGCGAAGCTGAACGCTTCGTTCAATGGCGTCTTCTTCTCGATCACCTGAAAGATGCGTTCGTTGGGAATGGTGATGAGGGTATCGACCTTCGCTTCGAGTTGCGCGATCCCGCGTTCGGCGGCCTCCATCCGTTTACGCCCCTCGAAGGCGAACGGTTTGGTGACGACCGCGATCGTCAACGCTCCCGATTCGCGTGCGAGTTCGGCGAGGACCGGCGCCGCGCCGGTTCCCGTTCCACCACCCATTCCCGCGGCGATAAAGACCAGGTCGGCTCCGTCGACGATCATCGCGAGATCTTCGCGCGATTCCTCGGCGGCGTCCCGGCCCAAGGTCGGGTTCGCACCCGCTCCCAGCCCGCGCGACATTCCGGTTCCGATCTGCACGGTGTTTTCCGTGAGCGAATTGCGCAATGCTTGAACGTCGGAGTTCACGGCGAAGAAATCTACGCCCGTCAACCCCGCTTCGATCATGCGATTGATCGCGTTGCAGCCGCCCCCACCGACACCGATAACGCGAATCGTCGCGGCATGTTCGGGGACATAGCGTTTTGCTTCAGCCATCGTTTCCTCCGTATGAAAGAGATTTAATTCCACAGCGCCGCGAGCCACCCGCGAAGCCGAGTAAAGAGCGAGCCGTTCCGCGCCGATTCGACACCCGTCAGTTCGCTCTTGCGCGCGAAAAGCACGAGCCCGATCGCCGTTGCGTATTGTGGGAACGCCAATGCGTCGATCGATCCGCCGAGGCGTGAAGGAATACCGACGCGCACGGGAGCCTCAAAGATCTTTTCGGCGATCGCTTCGATCCCCGGCAGCTGCGCGCCGCCGCCGGTCAGGACGACCTCGCCGACCACGAGGTCGCGCGGGACGTTTTCGAAGACCTTCGCTCGCGCCATGCGCAGCGTCTCGAGGATGCGCGGGACGACGATTGCGTGGAGTTCGTGCGTCGTCGCTTCGCGTTGCGTCCGGCCGTCGAGCGATTGCACCGGGAAATTCCGGGCCGGAGCCCCCTGTTCGTCGCCGACCCCGAAGCGGTGCTTGACCTCCTGCGCCTGGGCGAGCGAGGTCTTGAGGCCCAGCGAGATATCGTTGGTGAGGATCTGCCCGCCGACCGGGATCGTTGCGGTGTAGATCGCGCTCCCTCCGGAGTAGACCGCGATATCGGTCGTTCCGCCGCCGATATCGAGCAGCAGCACGCCGACGTGCTCTTCTTCGGGGAGCAGGACCGCTGCGGCGCTCGCCAGGGGTTCGAAAACGATCCCCGCGGATTCGATACCCGCGCGATGAACGCACTTGAGGACGTTGGAGAGAAAACTGCTCGCCGCCGTCACGATGTGCGTGTCCACCTCAAGGCGACCGCCGGCCATGCCGACCGGATCGACGATACCGTCCTGGCCGTCGACGGTAAAGAACCGTGGGAGGGCGTGGACGATCTGCCGATCGCTGGGGACATTGATGATCTTGCTTGCATCGACGACGCGCTCGACGTCGGAGGCCTCCACCTCGCGGTCGTCATTCGCGACCGAGACGACGCCGCGGTTGTTGACGCTCCGGACGTGCTCGCCGGTGATGCCGACGATCGCTTCCTCGATGTGAACTCCCGACATCCGTTCGGCCTTTTCGGTCGCAGCCTCGATCGACTTCACCGTTTGTTCGAGATCGATCACCACGCCGCGCCGCATCCCCAGGGACGGAGCCTCGCCGAAGCCGAGTATCTCGAGGCCATTCGGCCCTTCGGCAGCGACGACGACGCACGTTTTCGTGGTGCCGATGTCGAGACCGCACAGGGTGCCTTGTTTCATTCACATCCTAAATATTAACGCCGATATCCACCATATATTGGGCTATCGGGGAAGAACCCCTACTATCCCTGCCCAAAATGGCTATCCCGAGCATCTTGGCGCCTCCTCGCGTAGCTCCTCTTGAGGAGAACGCCTGGAGTAGGACGAAGCCTGCCTGCGATGAGCCAAAAGCGAACCTCCATCGAGCGCGGCCTCGTGATCTCCGCCGTCATCGTCTTTATCGTCGTTCTGGCGGTTATTCCGGCGGCATTCTTCGTCACCAATCTCATTGCAACGCAAGCTGCAACATTGCATGACAAAATTGTAAAGGGCGAACTCGCGTACGCACGCGTCGCCGACGACGCGAATGGATTGCGTGCCGCGTCGCTCGAAGCGGCGACGAACGCCGATCCCGTTCGTGCGGCGGCGTCCTTGAAATCCGCTATCGCACTCGTGAGCAAATTTCCGAAAGACGAGCGCGCGCTCGCGCAGCTAACCGGAAAAGATTCGAGCACCAGCAAGGAGGTCGCCGCGTTCACGAAGAGCGCCGGCGCCTACGATTTTGAATCGCTGGCGACGATCGGCCTGCTGCAGCAAGGGAAAAAAGCGCAAGCGTTGGTTCAATTACAGAGCACGCTCGCCGATGCGTACACGCAACAAAATATCGACGGTCGCGCCGTCCTCGAAGCATTAAATCGTGCCGCCGACGTTCGCTACGCCGCGCTCATCAAAGCAAAAAATCTCGCTTTAGGCGTCTTGGTCGCCGGAGCGATCTTCGCACTGATCGTCGTCGTCATCGCCTTTTCGCTTTTGCGCGTGCGATTGCTTCGCAACATCAATCGCTGCGTGACGGTCTTCGAGGCGATGGGACGCGGCGACCTCACCGCACGGACCGGTTGGAGCGGCAACGACGTCCTCGGCCGTCTCGGTCAATCGATCGACGAATTGGGAGATCGGCTCAGCGCGCTCGTCGGACGCATCCAGATCGCGACGCGCTCGGTGAAAGCCGCAAGCGCCACGAGCACCGAGGTCTCGCGCGACGTCGACCGTCGCGTCCAGGACGAACTCGCGACCCTCGGCGACGCGCTCCGCTACTCCGCCGACGTCGCTCGCGGTTCGGGAACCGTCGCCGATAACGCCGAAGCGGTCGCCCGCCGCGTCTCCGATATCTCGAGTTCGATCGCCGAGATGACGGCCTCGATCCAAGAGATGGATCAGAACCTCCTCAACCTCGCGACCGTCGTCGAACAGGCCGTCGCCAACACCCAAGAGATGTCCGCCTCGATCGTCCAGGTCGCCGGCAATGCCAAACGCGTCGGCGTCGAGTCGACGGAGACCGATCAGCACGTCCGTACCGGACAGAACGAAATTTCGCGCCTCTCGACGGGCATCGACCAAATGACCTCGCTGGTCAGCTCGGTCGTCGTCGAGATGGAGAGCCTCGACGGCGCTTCCCGGCAGATCGGCGAGATTCTCGGTCTCATCGAGGAGATCGCCGACCAGACGAACCTTCTGGCGCTCAACGCCGCGATCGAAGCCGCGCGCGCCGGCGAACACGGACGCGGCTTTGCCGTCGTCGCCGACGAGGTGCGCAAGCTCGCCGAGAATTCCGCGAGTTCGGTCAAACAGATCGCCTCGCTCGTCGCCGATATTCAGCGCCGCACCTCGGCGGTGCTCGAACGGACCGGGCGCGCCAACGTCCAGGTCAAGGAGAGCGCCACGCTCGCGCAATCGGTCAACGCCATGATGTCGGACGTCTCCAAGCGCGTCTCGGAGGTCGCGACGCTCATGAGCGAGATCAGCCTGGCGACCAACGAGCAGGCTCGCGCCTCCGAAGAGCTCGCGAAGGCGAGCGAACAGATGGGCGCGATGACCCATGAAGCGGCGGCGACGATGCGCGAGCAGACGATCACCGCAAACCAGATTCTCGAGAGCGTCTCGGAGATCGAACAGCGCACCGCCGACGTGGCGCGCGCCTCGACCGAACAACAGTCGGCGATCGAGGCGCTGGGCACCCGCATCGAACGGTCGAGCACCCTGGGCTCCCAGAACGCCGACGCGGCGACCCGGCTCGCCGAGGAGGCGATGCTGCTCCAAGAGCAGTCGGGCGGGCTCGAGGAGCTGGTCGACCAGTTCGCGATCGACGAGGCGCATGGGCTCGCCGGCGAATCGCGGAAGAACGCGGGGCTTGATGAGCGGGCGGCACTTGCGCTAGAATCCTAGACTACTGCCTCCCCGCCCCCCTGAAGATAAGGTACCCGCTTTGAAGATACGTACGCTCATCACCACCGCGCTCGCCACGCTCGCGCTCGGCGCGACGGCGATCGCCGCCAATGTCGTCAGTGCTGCGATGATTCCCGACGGCACCTATACCGCAAAAGTGATCAAGGTCGTCGATTCCAAACACGTCACGGTGACGATGCAGAATGGACTGGAGACGACGCTCGCTGCGGGTCGCCCGACCGTGGATTTTTCGAAACTGCACGCGAACGACTCGATGAAGTTTTCGCTGGCGAACGGTGAAGTGCTGGTCTACCTCGACCTTTCATCGCACTAACCGATAGGGGCCACTCGCCCTCGACCTTTTTTCCTTCGACGACGATCGGCGTCGAAGGAGCGCGAAGGTCGAGGGCTTTTATATGTTTCCAGGTCCCACGCAGGCGCTCTTCGAGCGCGCGAACCTCCGCGAATTTCCGCGCGAGGTGCGTTCCGTCGCCGATATACAGCAGCGTACCGTCGACGAGAACTCCGCGCTCCTCGCCGTAGCGATCGTGCGTGAGCGTCGCGAGCCGCACGCCGGCCTCATCGGCACGACGCAAGAGTGCGAGCAGCCGCATCGTCGTCGACCCCTCGGGCAGCCGCCGTTTCGCACAGAGGTTCCGCGCGCTCAGCACCGCAGGGAGCGCTCGATCCCGCTCGACGTTTGGAAAGATGTATCCCCGGCGATCGACCGCGCACCTTCCGCCTTCGGCGACGAGCCGTGCGACGGGCCTTCGTTCGCGAACGACGATCGAAAGGCGGTTCGGAAGATAGCGATGCACCGATACGCGCGCGATCGAGCGAATGCGCAGGACGCGCGATTCGATGCCGCTCGAGGACTGAAGCCACATATTCATCCGCGGGTCGACCGCCGCTGCAGCGAGTATACGCGACGTAGGGACGCGCAGGTTTCCGTAGACGACGACGCTGCGGGGGCGAAAACCCGGCCAGGAAGCGGCCCAGGCGAAGCCGACGCCCAGGAGCAGCACCGCGAACACCGCCACGAGCGCAAACGGCCGCATGCGCGAACGTCCGCGGCGACTGCGCGCGACCCGTCGATCGTTCTTCATCGCAGGACGAAGCGCTCCAACGCATCGCAGACGCCGTCCTCATCGACGCGCCCGACGACGGCATCGGCGCGGTCGCGGAGCTCGGCCGGTGCGTTGCCCATCGCGACGCCGATGCCCGCCCGCTCGATCATCGGCAGGTCGTTCCACGAGTCGCCGATGGCGAGAACCCGTTCCATCGGAATCCCCGCGCGATCGGCAACGAACTGCAGCGCGCTCCCTTTGTCGACCGTCGGGTCGAGCAGTTCGACGAACTCGGGATAGCTGCGCGTGATGTAGAGCCGCTCGCCGAAACGCCCCCGCGCCCGCAGCTCCACGCGAGCCGCAACATCGGGATCGCTGACGATCACGGCCTTGGTCGCGCTTCGGCCCGCGAAGGTTTCGCGCAACGGAGCGACGACCGGCGCGATACCCGCCAACGATGCGTAGAGCTCGGCGAAGCGATTGTTCCGCTCGCAGTAATACCGATCGTCCGCATAGAGTTGGAGGTGCAGATCGTCGGCGTGAAATTCGTCGAGAATCTCTTCGACGAGATCGGCGGCGATCGGTCGATCGAGCAAGCGTCGCTCGCTCTCGTTCTCGACCACCCACGCGCCCTGATAACAGATGGTCGGCACGCACAATCCGAGCTCGCGAACGAACGGAGCGGCGGCCCGAAACATGCGCCCGGTAACGATGCAGCACGCCGTTCCCTGCGCGAGCATCGCCGCGACGCACGCGCGAACGCGCGGTGAGAGACGCGTGTCGCGCCCGACCAACGTCCCGTCGAGATCGAGGGCAACCAACGCGACGCTCACGGCTTCATTCTCAAGCGCGCGCTCTGTGCGTGTGCGTCGAGCCCCTCGAAGGAGGCGAACGCCGCGATGGCCGCCGCGTCTCCGGCCATCCGTTCCTCGGAGTTGCGCACCACGCTATACGATCGCAGGAAATCGGCGAGCGAGAGCCCCGATGCGAAGCGGGCCGAGCCCGAGGTGGGCAGGACGTGGTTGGTGCCGGCGAGATAATCGCCGCAGGCGACGGGGGTCGCGCTGCCGACGAAGACCGCACCGACGGAACGCAGATGCGTGAGATAAAACTCCGGATCGGCGACTTGTAAACTCAAGTGTTCGGGCGCGAACGCGGCGATCGTCGCGGCGATCTCGCCCTTCGAACGCGCCTCGATGCAATACCCGTGACGATCGAGCGCGGCCGCGATCGTCGCCCCCCTCGGCAAGCGTGCGACGTCGATCGCCGACACGAGTTGCGCGCAACTCTCGAGCAGCTCGAACGAATCGCTGAGCACGGCGACGCGAGCCTCGGCATCGTGCTCGGCCTGCGCGAGAAGCTCGGCGACCACGAGTTCGGAGGATGCGGCGGCGTCGGCGACCACCAATACTTCGGAGGGACCGGCGAGCCCGTCGATCCCCACGACGCCGAAGACTTGGCGTTTCGCCTCGGTCACGTAGGAATTTCCCGGGCCAACGATTTTATCGACCGGCGCGATGCTCGCCGTGCCGAACGCCGCTGCAGCGATCGCCTGCGCTCCGCCGACGGCGTAGAGTTCGTCGACCTCGCAGAGACTCGCGGCGAAGAGCACGGCGGGATGCACGCGCCCGTCGCGCTGCGGCGGCGTGAGAACGATCGTGCGCCGGACGCCGGCGATCTTCGCCGGCAGCGCACCCATCAGCACCGATGACGGAAGCGCGGCGCTCCCACCGGGAGCGTAGACCGCAACCGCTCCGAGCGGCTCGCGTCGAAATGCGTACTCCGTCCCGTCGTCGCAGCGATAGGCGATGTCCTCGCAGCGCTGCCGACGATGGAAGTCGAGGATCCGGTCGCGCGCGCGCTCGATCGCCGAAGCGACCTCTTCCTGCAGTGCGGCACGTGCGACCGAGGGCATGGGAATCGGCACGCGCAAATGCGTCAACCGGTACTCGGGTGCGTCGAACCGTTGCGAACAGTCGAGAATCGCTCGATCGCCGCGCTCCTCGACGTCGGCGAGAATCGCGGCGACGCGAGCGACGAGATCGGGATCGGGCCTCCATCCGCGTCGTAGGACCGCAGCCATCGCCGCCGGATCGTCGGCGCGAACGAACTTCACGGTGCGACCCTCCCCTGCAAGCGCTCGCAGAGTGCGGAGAGCCGCGCGTATTTGCTGCGATACGCGACCGGATTGAGCACGAAGCGCGCCGAGGATGCCGCGATCTCATCCACGACCACCATGTCATGCTCGCGCAGCGTACTCCCCGTCGCGACTAAATCGACGATAACGTCGGCGAGACCGACGATCGGCGCGAGTTCGACCGAACCGTGTAGCGCGATTATTTCACAGGGGATATCGCGCTCCGAAAAATACTGCGTCGCCATGCGCTTAAATTTCGTAGCGACGCGTAAAAACGTCGGAAAGCGCGCCCCTTCGTGATAACCGTCGGAACGGCGAGCGGCGACCACCAGGCGACAGGCGCCGAAGCGAAGGTCGACCGCTTCGCTGACCGAGCGTTCGCTCTCCCACAACGTGTCCTTCCCGACGATCCCGCAATCGGCGGCTCCGAACTCCACGTATGCGGGGACGTCGGTCGGGCGCAGCAAGAGCAGTTCGGCGGAGCCGTCGAGGCTCGTCATCGTCAGTCGCCGCCCCGGATCGCCGGGAATCTCGATCCCGATCGCTCCGAGCAGTGCGGCGCTCTCGTCGTACAGGCTTCCCTTCGGAAGCGCGATCGTTAGCGAACTCACGACGATTGCTCCTCGGCATCGAGGTGGATCTCTTCCACATCGTCACCGTGCGCGATGAGGACCCGTGGTATCGCCTTGTGCCGTGCGTAGGCAATCGCCGCACTGCGGTCGAGCCCGCGGACGTCGACGCGAACGCGACGGCCGCGAGCGCGCTCCGACATCGCCGCGCGATCCGAGCCGACGACGAAAACGTCGACCTCGCGACTCCGGCGTTCGTCGACGCGGCGGCGTTCGAGCGCGAGCAGAATTCTCTCGACGCCGACCATCCACCCGACCGCCGGCACGTCGTACCCAAAGCGCGGTAGCAACGCGTCGTAGCGACCGCCGCCGCAGAGCGAGAACCCGAGGTCGCCGAGAAATCCTTCGAACACGAAGCCGGTATAGTATTCCAAATCGCGTAAGAGCGCCGGATCGATCGCGACGCGCGCCCCGAAACCGAGCGCCGCGGCACGCGCCAAAATTCGCTCGAGGCGATAGATCGCCGCCTGCGCTTCCGGATTCGGTGCGAGCTCGCGCGCCATCGCGAGTACATCCTCGGTTCCGCGCGTGACGACCAAACGACGCAAGAGCGCATAGCGCTCGGCCCGCACGCCGTCGCGCGCCGCAAATCCATCGAGATCGACGAGATTTCGCGCCGCAATCGCTTCTTTCCACGAACGCACCGCCGCGGCCGCGAGCCCGAGCGACACGAGCGCTCCGTCGACGATCGCCGAATCGTTAATATCGAATTGCGCGTCCGCAAGCCCCACCGCCTCGAGGGTTTCGACGGCCATAAAGAGCGCTTCGGCATCGGCGTCGGCGCCCGCGGCGCCGATCAATTCGGCGCCGGCCTGCGTAAATTCGCGCATGCGCCCGAGCTGCGGTTCTTCGTAGCGATAGGCGGGGGCGATATACGAAAGGCGAATCGGCAAGGTCGCGTTGCGCAAACGCGTCGAGACCACGCGCGCGATCGGGGTCGTCATTTCGGTACGCAACGCCAGTTCTTCACCGAGCGGGTCGCTGAAGCGAAACGTTTGCCGCATGAGCTTCTCCCCCAACCCACGCTCGAGCGACTCGTAGCTCTCGAACGTCGGGGTGAGAATGCGCGCGTACGACCAGCGGTCGAAGACGACGGCGATCCGATCTTCCACGCTCTGCTTGAAAGCAAACTCCTGCGGAAGCCAATCGCGAACTCCGGGTGGGAGCCTCATGCCTCTCCTTGTTACTCGGTCTGGAGGTGAACGCCCTCGTCACCGAAGATCGCGACGAGTTCTGCGCGCACGCGCCGCTCTCCGCCGAGGCGCCGCGGCAATTCTCGCTGACGATCCTTCGCTCGGAGGACGACGCGCGCGTCGCCCGGGAACCGCTCCAGCAGCGCCGTCAGCCGATCGATCTGCTCGCGCGATTGAAGATCGAGCAGCCAGCCGCGCACCGGAGGGAGCGCGTCGGCGGCCGGCGCGTTGAACGCGGTCACTTCATCGACGGCGAGCGAGACGACCGGTGCGGCATCCTCGCTCTCGCCGAGTCGCTCGCGAACGCGCACGCGCCCGCGCAGAACGAGAATCTCGTCGGCGACGAAGAGCGGGGACGCCGCGGCGTACAACTTTGCAAAGACGATCGCTTCGCAGGAGCCGGTCGTATCCTCGATCTGTGCGATGAGCATCTGCGCGCCGTTCCGCGTCATCGTTCGCCGCACGGAGGCGACGAGTCCCGCGATCTTCACCTCGGCATCGTCCTGACAGACGCCGAGGTCGCGAATCGGGGTCACGCCCATGCGCGCGAAACGTTCTTCATGCTCGGCGAGCGGATGTCCGGAGACGAAGATACCCAGCATCTCCCGCTCCCACTTGAGGATTTGGCGCTGCGTCGGGGCCGGCTTGCGCTCGAGCGCGGGAGCGACGCCAACCTCGCTTGAGAGGTCGCCGAAGAGCGAGGTCTGGCCTAGCGCGCTCTCTCGCGCGCGCGTCGCCGAAAGGCCGACCGCGCGATCGATGCCCTCGAACTTCTCGGCTCGATTTCCCGGTAAGGCGTCGAGCGCTCCGCACTTCACCAACGCTTCGAGAACGCGCTTGTTGGCCTGCTTGCCGTCGATGCGTTCGACGAAATCGAAGAGGTCGCGAAAACGTCCGCCGCGTTCGCGCGCCTCGACGATCGAGGCCACCGCACCCTCGCCGACGCCTTTGATCGCGCTCAAACCGAAACGAATGCTCGATCCGACGACGCCGAAATCGCTAATCGATTCGTTCACGTCGGGCGGCAACACTTCGATTCCCAAGCGACGGGCGACGTCGATATATTCGACGAGTTTCTCGGTTTTATCGCGCACCGAGCCCATGAGCGCCGCCAAATAGGGGAGCGGATGATTCGCTTTGAGATACGCCGTTTGATACGAAATCAACGCGTAGGCGGCGGCGTGCGATTTATTAAAGCCGTAGCCGGCGAACGGTTCGATAAAGGTGAACACTTGCTCCGCGAGTGCGACGCTGACGCCCGCACGCGCGACCGCACCTTCAACGAATTTCTGTCGATAAAGCGGAATCTTCTCCTTCTGCTTCTTTCCCATGACCTTGCGAAGTTCGTCGGCTTGCCCCATGGTGAAGCCCGCGAAGTCGCGCGCGATCTGCATCACCTGTTCTTGATAACACGCGATCGAATAGGTCTCGGCGAGAATCGGTTCGAGGATGGGATGGAGGTAGGTCGGTTTCTGTCGCCCGTGCTTGATCGCAATATACTGCGGGATCCAGTCCATCGGCCCCGGGCGATAGAGCGCGACCAACGCGATAATGTCCTCGAAGCGCGAAGGACGGAGCTCGGTACAGACGCGCTTCATCCCCTCGCTCTCGAGCTGGAAGACGCCGGCGGTCTCGCCGCGCGAGAGCATCTCGAAGGTCGCGCGATCGTCGAGCGGGATCCCCTCGAGCGAGAACGAGGGATCCCCGGTCCTGCGAATTTCGCGCACTGCGGCGTGCATCACCGTGAGGTTGCGCAATCCGAGAAAATCCATTTTCAGCAGACCGATCTTTTCGATCCACGTCATGTCGTACTGGGTGTTCACGCCGCCGTCGTTCAAGCGTACCAACGGAGCGTGCTCGACGAGCGGTTCGGCCCCGATGACGACGCCCGCGGCGTGCGTGCCGGCGCTGCGCGCGAGCCCCTCGATCGCGCGCGCGGTCTTTAAAAGCTCTCGAATCTCCGGGCGCTGGTCGTTGAGCATTTTCAATTCCGGAATCTGCTCGAGCGCTTCGCCGATCGTCATTCCGCCCGGCCCCGAGGGGATGAGCTTCGCCACCTTATCGACGTCGGGAAGCGGTACGCCTAACGCCCGTCCCGCATCGCGGACCGCCGCTCGCGCCAACATTTTTCCGAACGTTACGATCTGCGCGACGCGATCCTCGCCGTATTTCTCCCGAACGTAGGCGATGACTTCGTCGCGTCGCTCCACGCAAAAGTCCGTATCGATATCGGGCATCGAGATACGATCCGGATTGAGAAACCGCTCGAAAATCAAATTGAAGCGTAGTGGATCCAAATCGGTGATGCGCAACGAATACGCAACGATGGAACCGACCGCCGATCCACGCCCCGGACCGACCGGGATATCCCGATCGCGAGCGAATTTTATAAAATCCCACACGATGAGAAAATACGACGCGAAGCCCATCTTCGTAATGATCGAAAGCTCGTAGTCGAGCCGCTCGCGCAGGGCGGCGTCCTCGGCGACGCGACGCTCTCCGTATCGCTCGACGAGTCCGCGTTCGCAGAGTTCGCGCAGATAGGCGGCATCGTCGCGCGGCACGGGAACGTCGTCGGGCACCGGATACTGCGGCAGGTGAAAGATCCGCTCGGGGATCCGCATGTCGATCCGCTCGGCGATCTTCACCGTATTTTCGACCGCTTCGGGAAGATCGCTCCAGAGCTCGGCCATCTCTTCGGCGGATTTCACATAGAATTGGTCGCCGTGAAATTTCATCCGCGTCGTATCGGCGACGGTCTTTCCGGTCTGAATGCAGAGTAAGACGTCGTGCGCCGGGGCGTCGCGCTGCGTGAGGTAGTGCGAATCGTTGGTCGCGACGATCGGGAGCCCGAGTTCGCGCGCGACGCTCACGAGGCCGGTGTTGATCTTCTCTTCCTCCGGCATACCGTGGCGCATGACCTCGATATAAAAACGGTCGCCGAAGATTTCGTAGAACTGTCGCGCGTTTGCAACCGCACGCGGACGATCGTCGGCGAGCAGCGGCGCCGCCACCATTCCCGACATACAGCCCGAGAGCACGATCAAGCCGTCGTTGTATCGCTCGAGGAGATCCATATCGATGCGCGGCTTGTAATAAAAGCCTTCGAGGAAGCCTTTCGAGATCAGCGTGCTCAGGTTGCGATACCCGGTGGGATCGGCGGCGAGGAGGGTGACGTGCGCCTCGTCGCGGACGCTTCGATCCATCCGCCCCCGGGGCGCGATGTACGCCTCGCACCCCAAAATCGGGGTCAAGCGATGCTCGCGGGCGGCATAGTAAAACTCCATCGCCCCGTACATCACGCCGTGATCGGTGAGCGCGACGGCGGGGGCCCCGTCGTCGGCGCTCCGGCGACAGAGATCGTCGACCCGACAGGCGCCGTCAAGCAGGGAATACTCGGAGTGGACGTGGAGATGAACGAACGGACTCAACCTATACAAACCCTTAACACACGCTGCCTAAACTTCTACAGATGCCTGACGTAACCTTAAGAGATGGAGAGTAGCCTCTCCCCCGGCGAGGCTGGGACCGGTCTGCCATCCTCCGACCCCGAGGCCCTAGCCGAGGAGGTTGCTCGTTTGCGTTCCCGGCTCGCCATGGTGGAAGCGGAGAGAGATGAATACGCCGCACAGAACGCGGAACTCTTTGTCCTCCAGCAAGTTTTCACCACCTTAAATTCGACGCTCGAGATCAACGATATTCTTTCGACGGTGATGCGCGGCGTGACCGAGGCGCTGCACTTCAAACGCGTCATTCTTTTCGATGCGATCGACGGCGGCAGCCTCATCCGTCGACTCGAATGCGATAGCGCTGGCACCGTGCTCCACGCCGCCGATCCTCGTGCGTACCGCACTCCCTCGACGATGGACGATCTCGTCTCGCGTAGCGTCGAACTCGCCTTCGGAAGCGAGGGCGACCCGGACCGTCCGCTCGAAGACGGGCGCGGCCCCTACTGTGCCGTGCCGCTGATCGCGCGCGAGATCGTGCGCGGCATCCTCTACGCCGATTCACCGCCGGGCGAGGAGATCTCGGAGAACCAGCTCCGCATGATGCTCGATTTCGCCTCGCAGGCCGCCGTCGCCGTGGAGAACGCGCGCCTGCACGAAGAGACGCGTCGCCTGCTCGAGGAGTCGCAGCGGCTCGCGCTTACCGACAGCCTGACCGGCATCCCCAACCGGCGCGCGCTCAACGAGATGCTCGATCGCGAGCTTCACACCTCCGAACGGTACGACACCCCCTTCGCTTTCGTGATTCTCGACCTCGACGATCTGAAAAAAATTAACGACACCGGGGGGCACGGCCTTGGCGACCTAGCGCTTAAACGCTTCGCCCAAGTCCTGAAAAAGAACGCCCGAAAAGGCGATATTATCGCTCGATATGCGGGTGACGAGTTCGTGCTAGTCATGGCACAGAGCGACCGCGAACACGCCCAGCAGGGCGTCCAGCGCATGCTCGCGGCGATGCGCCGGAGCGGGCTCTCCACCTCGATCGGCGTCTCGATGTTTCCCACCGACGGCGTCGAGGGGCAGACCCTCTTTCATGCCGCCGACGAAGCGCTCTACAAGGCGAAACAGCGCGGCAAAAACTGCTTCGTATTCTACGAGCGCAAGAAGGCGCCCGACGGCGAGGTTCCCGCCGCGGCCGAGACGGCGCCCTAGGCGATCCGCTCCTCCCGACCAAGGTCGTGGGGCTCGCGCGGCGCGCGGAGGTATACAAAGAGGCAAACGCCTCTCCCCGGAAAGGTCAACGTGATCAAGCACGACGTCGTCGTCATCGGTGGCGGTCTCGCGGGTATGCGCGCAGCGGTGGAAGCCGCCGAGCGCGGAGTCGATGTAGCCATCGTCTCCAAAATGCACCCGGTCCGCAGTCACTCCGGCGCAGCGCAAGGCGGCATCAACGCCGCGCTGGGCAACCGCGAGGAAGACTCGCCGGCCAGCCACACTTTCGATACCGTAAAGGGCTCCGACTATCTCGGCGATCAAGACGCGATCGCCGCGATGTGCGAAGACGCCCCCAAGCAGATTATCTGGCTCGAACATCGCGGCTGCATCTTCTCCCGACTCCCCGACGGCCGCATCGCTCAGCGCCCCTTCGGCGGCGCCGGCGCACCCCGCACCTGCTACTCCGCCGACGTTACCGGACTGGTCATCCTCCACACCCTGTGGGAGCAGCTCGAACGCTTCGGCGTCAAAGTCTACGAAGAGTACTTCTGCACCGCGCTCGCGATCGAAGATGGAATCGGATCGGGCGTGGTTGCGTATAACATGCGCAACGGCGAGCTCGAGTTGATCTCCGCGAAGGCCACGATCTTCGCCACGGGCGGCGCGGGTCGGATGTATGCCAAGACGACCAACGGCTACGCCTCGACCGCCGACGGAATGTCGATCGCCTATAAGGCCGGCATCCCGCTGATGGATATGGAATTCATGCAGTTCCATCCGACGACGCTGAAAGAGAACGGCGTCCTGATGACCGAAGGCGCGCGCGGCGAAGGAGCCTATCTCCTCAATTCCGAGGGCGAGCGCTTCATGTTCAAATACGCGCCGAATAAAGGCGAGCTCGCTTCGCGCGACGTCGTTTCGCGCGCCGAATGGACCGAGATTCTCGAGGGGCGCGGCGTCGACGGTTGCGTGCTGCTCGACATGCGTCACCTCGGTCGCGAAAAGATTCTCGAACGGCTTCCGCAGATTCGCGAACTCGCGCTCGACGCGACCGGCAAAGACGCGATCGACGAGCCGATTCCGATTCTCCCCGGCGCCCATTACACGATGGGCGGGATCGAGACCGACAAGTTCGGAGCGACGCGCGTCCCCGGCGTCTACGCCGCCGGTGAATGCGCGTGCGTCAGCGTCCACGGGTCGAACCGTCTCGGCGGCAACTCGCTGCTCGACACGATCGTCTTCGGCGCTCGCGCGGCGGCGCACGCAGTCGACTACGTCAAATCGGTCGGTGAGGTTCGCCCCTCGACGCGAACCCTCAAGTCCGAACAAGAACGCGTCGCCGCGCTGCTGGCGCGGAGCAGCGGAACGCGGGCGCCGGTTCTCCGTCGCAAAATGAACGAAACGATGAGCGCGAATACGTTCATCTTCCGCGACGAAAAGGGTCTCTCGGCGGGCGTCGCCGACCTCGAAGCGGTCCGCAAGGAGTTCGACGAGTCCGTCATCGTGATGGATAAATCGAAGACCTTCAACACCGATCTCGTCTCGACGTTCGAAACCGATTTCCTCATCGATGCGGCACTCTGCCTCGCAAAAGGCGCGCTGGAGCGCAAAGAATCGCGCGGAGCGCAATCGCGGACCGATTATCCCGATCGCGACGACGTCAACTGGCTCAAACATACGCTGGCCTACCGGCAAGAAAACGGCTTGCCGCGACTCGACTATTCGCGAAGCGTGAAGATCACCGACTTCAAGCCTGAAGTGAGGAGCTACTAATGGCGAAGATCAAGCTCGATATCTTCCGTTTCGACGAAGCGACCGACACCGTACCGCATCGCGACGAGGTGACCGTCGATCTTCCCGAAACGACGACGGTTCTCGACGCACTCGAATATGCGAAGGCCGAGGTCGACGGATCGATCTCGTTCCGCCGCTCCTGTCGCTCCGCAATCTGCGGATCGTGTTCGATGAGCATCGGCGGCGTGACCTCGCTCGCCTGCAAAACGTCCTGCGGTTCGGCGATGGAAGAGGACGGCTCGGTCAAGATCGATCCGATGCCGAACTTCCAGCCGATGAAGGATCTCGTCGTGCACATGGATCCCTTCTGGGATAAGTACGCGCGGCTCAAACCCTATCTCCAACCCAACGATGCCGACTCGGCGCACGCAACGGAGCGACGCGTCAGTCCCGACGACATGAAGAAGCTCGTCGACGTCGCCAACTGCATCATGTGCGCGACGTGTTATTCGCTCTGCCCGGTCGTCAGCGTCGATCCGGCCTTCGCCGGCCCCGCCGCGATCGCGTACGCCTACCGCTTCATCGAAGACGTGCGCGATGGGAAGCGCACCGACCGTCTCGCACAGATCAGCGAAGATTATCTCTGGCTCTGCGCGCACTGCTACGCATGCTCGTACTGTCCGAAGCACGTCGATCCGAACGATCGCATCATCGACGTGAAGCGGGCGACGATCAAGGACCGCGTTATGATGAACGAACGCGGCCCGCGCCACGCACTCGTGGTCGCGAAGACGATCAAACAGACCGGTATGCTCGCCGAGACCGAAGTGATCCAAGGAACCGTGGGTCGATTCAATATTCGCGGCCTCCTGAAAGTCGCACCGCTCGGGGCGCGCATGGCACTCAAGGGCAAACTTCCGCCTCCCTTCCTCAAGCCCGTGCCGAAGGTCGATGAAATCCGCACTATTTTCGATGCATTGGAGGCACCGGTCCGATAATGTCCAGCACGCTCCTCCCCGAAGAACGCGCGCTCGACGCGCACGTTCGCACCAATTCGTCCAAGAGCAAGCGCTACGGATTTTTCCCGGGCTGCGTTGCCAAAGAGTCCTGTAAGGAGCTCTTCAACTCGACGATGCTCCTCGCCGACAAACTCGGCATCGAGCTCGTCGAACTCACCGCCGCCTCATGCTGCGGCGCCTCGGTGCTCAACGACACCAACCGCGACGTCGCACGCGTGCTAAACGCACGTACCTACGCGCAGGCTGAGGCGCTCGGGCTCGACGACGTCATCACGATTTGCTCGACCTGTACCGGACACATGCGCGCGGCGAATAAGGAGCTGCGCGAGAGCGAAGAGCGCATGGCGCATGCGAATGCGATTCTCGGCAAGTTCGGCGCGAACTATAAAGGCACCGTGACCGTCCGTCACCTGCTCTGGCTCTTGATCGACGATATCGGGCTCGACGCGCTGCGTTCGATGGTCGTTCGTCCGCTCAACGGACTGAAGGTCGCGCCCTTCTACGGCTGCCACATCATTCGCCCCGAATCGGTGAACGGCTGGGAATCGGCGCGTCACCCGCATTCGCTCGAAGACGTCATCGTCGCACTCGGCGGCGAGGCGGTCGATTATGCCGGGAAGACGCGTTGCTGCGGCTTCCACGTGCAGCTGGAGAAAGACGGCATCGCATCGTCGATGGTCGGCCAGAACATGCGCATGGCCAAGGATAACGGTGCCGAAGCGGTGATCACGCCCTGCCCGCTCTGCCACCTCGCGCTCGACGGCTATCAGGCCGATGCCGCCGCTCGCTGGGGGCGCACCGATCTCCCCATCTTCCACCTTCCCCAACTCGTCGCGTACGCGCTCGGCGTGCCCGCCGAGAAGCTCGGCCTCAACAAGCACCTCATCGATCCACGCGAGGTCATGGTCTCGCGCGATCTGATCAACTAGCGACCGCGCGCCGCAGCATGAAGCGCCGCTCTCGTCATCGAGAGCGGCGCTTTTTTACTCTCCGGCGACGAACCGGGAGCGCGCGCGCGATGTCGAAGTGGGGCTCATGATCGCACCGCACGACGTCACCGCGTTTCCGGCCATCGATGCCGAACTCCAGGAGCTCCGAGCCGGCGCCCAACGATGGGTTCGCCTCCCGATCCTTGCAAAGGTCGCGCTGCTCAAGGACTGTCGCGACGGGGTCTACGCCATCCGTCGGCGTTGGGCGGAGGCCGCCGTCGAGGCGAAAGGGCTGCGCGGGACGGGGCTGGAGGGAGAGGAGTGGATCAGTGGGCCCTGGGCCGTGCTCTACGCGCTCAATCGCTATATCGCGTCCTTGGAGGGCATCGCAAAGGGCGGCGCGCCCGAGCTCCCCGGAAGCCGCATCTACGCCCGTCCGGACGGCCAAAGCGTCGCAAAGGTTTTTCCGAATACACCGTACGACCGGCTACTCCTCAACGGCATCGACGCCGAGATCTGGATGGAGCCGGGGCTCGCGCCGAGCGAGATTCCCGCGACGATGGCGACCTGGTATCGCGAGGAGCATCCGCAACCGCGCGTCGCCCTCGTGCTCGGCGCCGGGAATATCGCGGCCATTCCGCCGCTCGACGTGCTCTACAAACTGCTCGCCGACGGCGCCGTCTGCATGCTCAAAATGAATCCCGTCAACGACTACCTCGGCGCGATCTTCGAACGCGCCTTCGCACCGCTCGTCGACGAAGGCTACCTCCGCTTCGCCTACGGCGGCCCGGAGATCGGACAATATCTCTGCGCCTCCGATGCGATCGACGAAATTCATATCACCGGGAGCGACGCGACCCACGACGCGATCGTCTTTGGCCTCGGCGAGGAGGGCGCAGCGCGCAAGCGCGCCGGCAAAGCGCTCCTGCAAAAACCGATCACCAGCGAACTCGGAAACGTGAGCCCGACCATCGTGGTGCCCGGCGAGTGGAGCGCCGCCGATTTTCGCTTTCAAGCCGAGAATATCGTGACGCAAAAACTCCATAACAACGGGTTTAATTGCATTGCGTCGCAGGTCTTGGTGTTGCCGCAAGATTGGGCGGGAACGCCGCGCCTCGTCGCCGCAATCGAAGGGCTCTTGCGCGAACTCCCCGATCGCCCCGCCTACTATCCCGGCGCCGGATCGCGCTGCGAACGACTCTCGCAAGTCGGCGAGAGCGTCGCGCTCGGACGGAGCGGGGACGGCTATACCGCGCGCACGATCCGGCGCGCCGAGCACACCGATCCCGACGATCCCGCGTTCAACGTTGAAGCGTTCTCGAGCTTTCTCGCCTACGTGACGATTCCGGGTGAGACGGAACGCTATCTCAACGACGCCGTCGCTTTCGCCAACGAGCGACTGCGCGGAACGCTCGGAGCGAATATGATCGTGCACCCGGCGAGCGAACGCGCCCACGCCGCGGCGATCGATCGCGCGATCGCCGGGCTGCGATACGGATGTATCGCCGTGAACGCGTGGACCGGGGTCGGCTTTTTACTGACCGAGAGTACGTGGGGCGCCTTTCCCGGGCATACGCTCGCCGATGTCGGCAGCGGCATCGGCGTCGTTCATAACAGCTTCTTCTTTTCGCGCCCGCAAAAAAGCGTCGTGCGCGCGCCCTTCGCACCCTTTCCGCGCAGCCTCTTCGGCTACGGTGCGACGCTGCTCCCGAAGCCCCCGTGGTTCGTCACCAATCGCACCGGTGCGAGCATCGGCCCCGCACTCTGCGACTTCGAGTATCGGCCGTCGCCGTTACGCGCACTGCGCGTTGCGCTCCTAGCGATGCGCGGATAATTTCACCCCGGCCGCCTGCAGCATGCGGAGCACCGGAGCGTGCGGCAGGCCATACACGGTGATGCCGCGCCGCCCCACCATCGTCGACGAGGACCAAAGGGCATCGTCGATCGAGGCTTCGACGGCGTCGCTCGTCGCACGATAGAGCGTGTCGAGCACGCGGTCGCTCTCGACGGTCGCCAGCTGCGGCGCGTGAACGCGAAAATCTCCCGTGCGTCGATAGACGTATCGCGTTGAAAAAGCCACGAAGAGATCGCCGCTGCCGACGGAGGAGATCAATCCCGTGCGCGCCATGCCGATCCCCGCTCGGAGCGCGAGCGCGCGCAACTGCCGATTATCGAGCGGAGCGTCGGTCGCGATGACGATGATGATGCTCCCCGAACTCATCCGTCCGTGCAGCGCGAGCGGCTGTGGAAAGCGCGGCAGATATTCGTGCTGCAGCGCGCGCCCGATCGGCACGCCGGCAATCTTTAAGTGCGCGTGCGACATTCCCGTGTTATCGTTCACGAGAACGCCGACGCGATAGCCGCCCATCGACGCCGGGATCACGCGCGATGCCGAGCCGATCCCCGCC
>JAJXXM010000383.1 GCA_021781095.1 bacterium | reverse complement strand
CGTCGGACGTCTCGGCATCGACGGTGCGACCTATCGCGCGCTGGAATATCACGGATCGACGATCGACGCACTTTCGATCACCGGGCGCCTGACGATGGCGAATATGGCGATCGAGGCCGGCGCGAAAAACGGCATCTTCCACGCCGATGAAAAAGCGCTGGCGTTCGTGCGCGAACGTACCGATCGCCCCTTCGTTGTCGAACGCGCGGATGCCGACGCCGCCTACGAGCGCATCGTCGCCATCGATGTCGCCGCGCTCGAGCCGCAGATCGCCTGCCCGCACACGCCCGATAACGTCCATCCGATCTCGGAGGTGCTCCGCGAGCGCGTGCAGCTCGACCAAATCTTCATCGGCAGCTGCACCAACGGCTACATCGAGGATTTGCGGATCGCCGCAAAGATTCTCCACGGCAAGAAAATCGCGCCGAGCCTGCGCGTGATCGTGAACCCCGGTTCGCAGAAAGTCTGGATGCAGGCAGCCGACGAAGGCATTCTCAAAACCCTCGCGAGCGCGGGATGCGTCGTCAACACGCCGGGCTGCGGAGCGTGTTTCGGCGGGCATATGGGGACGCTCGGAGACGGCGAGCGTTGCCTCTCGACGACCAATCGCAATTACGTCGGGCGCATGGGCTCGCCGAAGGCGGAGGTCTATCTCGCTTCCCCGGCGACCTGCGCCGCATCGGCGCTCACCGGCATCATCACCGATCCGCGCGTCGTCGAACGCGCGCCGGCCTATTCATAACGACGATCTCGCACGATAAAGAACGAGGAACGAAAGAGCATGGATACGATGTTGCGCGGACGCGCTCACACCTACGGGAAAAACGTCGATACCGACGTCATCATTCCGGGAAAGTACTGCAATCTCGTCGATCAAGCCGAACTCGGCAAACATGCGATGGAAGGCATCGACCCCGAATTTGCAACGCGCGTGCGAGCGGGAGATATCATCGTCGCCGATACGAACTTCGGCTGCGGATCGAGCCGCGAAGTCGCTCCGATCGCCATTAAAGGCGCCGGCGTTTCGGCGGTGATCGCAAAATCGTTCGCGCGAATTTTCTATCGGAACGCGATTAATATCGGGTTGCCGATTCTCGAATGCCCCGAGGCCGTCGATGCGATCGCCGCCGGGGACGAGATCGAGATCGATCCCGCCGCCGGGGCCATTCGTAACCGCACGAAGGGGACGAGCTATAAGGCCGCCGAGTTTCCGCCCTTCATGCGCTCGCTGATCGAGGCGGGTGGGCTGATTCCCTACGTCGAGCGTCGGCTCGCCGAGCGCGCGTAGCGCCGCCGAGCCCGGCCCTCCGCCCTACCGGGGCGGGTTGTACCCGCCGGTTCCCGTGCCGATCCCGCCGTTGCCGATGCCGCCGGGGACCGGGCTCAGCGAATCGAAGAATTTCTCTTTCGGGCGATAGGAGGCCGTGAAGACCACGCGCTTCCCGTTCGCTTTGGTCAGCATGCCGACCATGTCGGTCGTGCCATTCAGTTGCGATTCGAAGCGCAGCACTTTGCCATCGGCAAGCGTGACCACCACGACCATGTTTTCGCCGGAGATACTCCCGGCGAGCCGTGATTTCTTCCCATCGGGGCTCAGATAGGTCCCCTCGAGCGCGTCACCGTGCTGGTGCATGCTGAAATGCGCGTAGATCGTTGTATTCGGATACTGGATCTGAATCTCCCAAACACCGGAGATACCGACGCGCTGCGGCGGCGGTGGTTTCGGGGTCGCTTTGGGCGCGGGCTTCGGGGCGGGGGTCGCCGTCGCGGCCGGGTTCGCCCAAGCCGTGGCGGGCATAGCGAGGAGGGCTGCAAGCGCGCAGCCGAGAGCGATACGTTGTGGCTTCACGAGTGCGTGCTTCGCGGCCGCGCCGTCGGTGACCCTGCGGGCGACGGTTCGCTTGGCTGACGGCGGGGTTCGTTGCCGGGCAGCGTGATCCGGCGGCCGACAGTCGGAGCCGGCATTCCCGAGGCGGCGATCACCGCATGGATGCTCGCCGCAATGCGCTGCGCCCCGGCGGAATCGAGCGGGCAGGTGATATCGGGCGAACGCCAGCCGTGCCAGAGCGCAAAGACGCTATGGCCGAAGGAGGCGGATTTCATGCACGGGACGCCGCGAACGCCGTGCGCGCGCCCCGCGTTCATCGCTGCGAGAAATCGGCGCGCGACGCCCTGAGCGATCGTAAAGGTATGGGCGGCGGTGAGGTTCTGAGGGCCGCGCGTCATCGGACGCCACCAGCCCGTGCCGTCGGAACGCACCGCGATCGTATAGCCGGGCACGTTCGTGGAGCCGGTATCGAAAATGCGGGCGCCATCGAGCCGACAGGGTGCGGCGGCGAGGGTGAGCAGAGCGAGCGCTGCGAGCGGAGCCTGGAATCGCATTCGACGGTTCATGTTCGAAAAACGCTTCATAAGTGTAAAGTGTCGCAGGAACGTCAAATCCTTTGCAGATAACACGTCGGGAACGTACCCCATTTTGCTGCTCCTCTTGGAGAGGTTTGTGATTTCGTGAAAATACCAGCGATGCTTTTTGGAGCGGTCGCCGCAGCGGCACTTCTTGCCGCGTGCGGTGGCGGCGGCGCCCCCGCCCTTCCTTCGACCGCCCCGCCGGTCGGCGGAGCGGGGAATCCCGCCGTTTCGAGCTCCGCACGTCCCGCCGTCGTCGGCGACACCTTTGCGTTCTCGGGGAGTTCCCAGGAGAGCGACGTTTACACCTATCCGGTGGGAAGTCCGTTTCCCAGCACGGCAACCGCGGCCAAAATCTCCGAAAACGTCGTCGTTACCGCAAGTAGCGACCCGCTCGGAAGCGGCGGAACCGATTTCCATTCCACGACGACGACCGTCGGCACGACGTCCACTCGCACCGCAACCGGCGATTCCTATTATTCGACGGTGAGTGCTGGGAGCGGGACGAATTTCGTTCTGAACGCCCAGCAGAGCGTCGACGATAGTAAGAATACCTACGCGTGGACCTACACGACCCCGCAGATTCTCGACGTTCTCCCCGAAAGCGCGGGAGCGACGTGGACGAACTCCCCGGCCGGATCCTATAACGAAACCGACGCCGACGGTGCGACGATCGCGCGCACGACGAACGCCGACGGCACCTATACCGAGAACGATACCTTCGCGACCGGCGGCGTTCCCTCGATGCAGTTTCTCGTGAACCCCGACGGCTCGGGCGCATGGACGTTCAATTACTACGGCACGTCGTATTTGATCGCCTATTCGGCGCCGACGGCGGGAAGCATCACGGTCTCCATTCTCAACCCGACCCCTGCCCCATCGCCGGGTGCGACCGGAACGCCGGCGCCGAACCCACCGATCGTCATTGCGACGCCCGCTGCGTGGTTCTCCCCATCGCCGAAACTCTATCAGGAGAGCGACACGGTGAGCACCGGAGTGAGCTTCCCGGCATCGTGTGCGGTTCCGAGCACCTTCGGCACGAGCGGCGACTCGATCGCTCAGGTCGTGACGAAACTCGATCCGATCTTCGGACTCGACGAAGTCACGACGACGACGACCTACACCGCACAGGGATTCGGCCCGGTCTGCGTGGCGATGAACGACGTGCAGACGTACTACTACGACTATCTCAACGACACGGCGGGTGCGGCGAATATCGCAGCCTACGTCGGCACGCCGCAGCTAACGAAGACCTACGCGCAGACGCTGACGCTGCAGACCGCAGGGACCTCGATTCAGAGCGACGCGCGTTCGACGAAGAGCACGGCACTCGCTCCAATTTCGACGGCACTCTATGCCGCCGATCGCACGAGTTTCCGCATGCATATCGCGCGAGAACGGGCGCAAGCGCGGACGGCGTTCGTCAAGATGCTCGTACGCATTGCCCCCACGCTTCTCTCCGGAGGTAACCGCTAATGTTTCGCATGCAGCGCATTCGAACGGCCGCCGCAGCGCTCATTGCGGCATCCTTGCTCGCCGCCTGCGGTGGAGGCGGCGGCGCCGGCTCGCCGCTTCCCACCTCGAATACCGGGGGCACGACCCCGCCGATCGGCTCGACCGGGCCCTCATCGTTCCGCTGGGGGCAACGGATGTTGCAACAGGCGACCTACATCGGTCCGCTCACCAAACCCGTCGCGCTGGCGATGCTGGCGCAGCCGCAATTGCAGAACGAGGCCGGGTTGCTGACGTACGCGCAACAAGCGAGTACGCCGGGCAATCCGAACTATCGCCACTTCCTCACGCCGCAGCAGATCGGGCAGCTCTACGGAGCCTCCCCGGTCAATCAGGCGAAGGTCGCGACGTACTTCCAGCAATACGGTATCGGTGTTGGAACGTGGCCGCAAAATCTCGTGCTCTCGCTCGTCGGCAGCAGCACGCAATTCACCGCGGCGTTAGGCGTGAAATTCGGATACTACCAGTACGGGAAGGAGCGGTTTATCGCTCCGATCGGAACGCCGCATGTCGATGCGAGCATTCCGCTCGCCGCGCTCAACGCACTCGTTCCGATCGCCTCGCAAGTTCACAACTATCTCATCCGTCCGTCAACGGCATCCTTTGGTCCTGGGCTCTCGCCGCAACAAGTCGCGCGGGCCTTCGATTTCACCGGCGCCTATAATGCCGGTCTTAATGGGAACGGCATCGGCCTCGGCATCATCGGCACCGGGCCGATCGATACGAACGACGTTCCGTACTACGGTGCCGCGTTCCACACGCGCGTCGCGACCGTCAGCCTGATCCCGACCTCCCCGCTCTTTGTGAATCCGGCGACGATACCGGCGCTGCTCGGCCCCGGATTGCCGGCGACGGGATTCACGCTGCCGCCGCCCGACACGACGCCGGCGAGCCCGAATTACTCGACGTGCAGCGGCAGTGGGAGCGGCGTTCCGAATTATCAGACCTGTAACCTCGAAGACGGCGAAGCGCAGCTCGATACCGAGACGACGGCGAGCCTCGCTCCCGGCGTCAACGAGAACTTTTACCTCGCCTACTATTCGTTCTGCTACAATTCCGGAACCGGCGCGGTCGACCCCGCGCACGTCGGCGTAACGAGCTGTCCGACCGGGGAGACGCTCGGTGATGCCGAGGGTATCTCCATCGCCGACTTCGAGATCCAACAAGCGATCGCCGACAACCGCTCCGACGTGCTCAGCCTGAGTTACGGAGGCGGCGAAACGAACTTCGGGGCGGCGTATGTCGGGCCGGGTGGCACCGGCCTCGGACCGAGCGAATTCGCCGCGCTCGCAGCGGAGGGTATCGCGGTCTTCGTCTCCTCGGGCGATACCGGGAACGCCGCCTGTGCGGTGCCGAGTGCCGGGCTCTATCCAACCACGCCCTGCGTCTCCTATCCGGCGACCGATACCAACGTCGTCGCAGTCGGCGGCGTGAACCTCCCCGTCGATGGTGGGGGCAATCTCCTCGGCCAGATCACCGCTTGGGCCGATCAGACGACCCTCGGCGGGGACGGAAGCTTCGGGAACAACATCGGTTCCGGCGGCGGCGTCTCCGTGCTGATCCCGGCGCCCGCCTGGCAGGCGGGGCTCACCTTGACCGGTGGGAACCCGCAGCTCGGCGGATTCCGCGGTATCCCCGACATCTCGATGGATGCCGATCCGCTCACCGGGCAAGGGGCCGGCATGTATATTGCCTACGGAGGGCAGATCGGTGCCTTCGGCGGCACCTCCCTCGCAGCGCCGCAAGCGGCGGCGCAGTGGGCGATCGTTCTGCAGGCCTGCAAGCAGTCGGCGACCTGCGGAAACGGCTCCACGGGGCCCTACAGCTACCGCCTCGGTAACCCGGCGCCGCTCTTCTACCAGATCGCCGCGGCGCGGGCCAACTACGCCTCGGTCTTCTACGACGTGCAGTACGGCGAGAACCAGGCGAACCAAAACGGCAGCCTGGCCCCGATTACCGGTTGTTGCTTCTCGACCCCGGGCTACGACCTCGTGACCGGCCTCGGCGTCCCGATGACGGGGCGACTGATCACCGCGGTCACCCAGACGCCGGTCAACTAAGGGGCTTTCCCCTTCTGGGGGAGGGGACGGCAAGAGACCTCGGGGATACCCCCGAGGTCTCTTGCATGGGCTGCTATACTACGAGGGCTGTGAAACCTAAGATTCATCCCACCTGGTATCCCGACGCGCTCGTCCATTGCGCCTGCGGGAGCACGTTTACCACCGGCTCGACGCATCAGAAGATCAGCGTCGAGATCTGCTCGGCTTGCCATCCGCTCTTTACGGGGCAGCAGAAGCTGATCGATACCGCCGGACGCGTCGATAAATTCAATCAGCGCGCCGCCGCTGCCGAACAGAAGAAAGCCGAAGCCGCCGCACGCAAAGCTGCGCGCGAGTCGAAAAACTCGGCCTCCGCGCCGTAGGGCTTTAAGGGACACGCAAGCGGGCCGCCTCCACGGCTCGCTTTTGCTTTTACGATGGCCGCACTGAATATCGCTATGGTCGAACGCCTGCGCTCCGCATCGCGGCGTTTCGACGAGATCGACCGCGAACTCGGAAACCCGAGCGGGGCGTTCGATCAGGCGCGCTTCGCCGCGCTCTCGAAAGAGCGGGCGACGTTGGAGCCGACCGTAGCGGCGTTCCGTCGCCACGAACGACTGCAGAACGAACTCGTCGAAGCCGAATCCCTCGCTCGCTCCGCCGGCGATGCCGACTTGCGCGCGCTCGCCGACGAAGAGATCGCCTCGCTCCGTCAGCAGATCGGCGAGCTCGAAGGCGAGTTGCAAGAACTGATGCTGCCGCGCGATCCCGACGACGACCGCGACGTCTTCATCGAGATTCGCGGCGGCGCCGGGGGGGACGAGGCCGCGATCTTCGCCGGCGATCTCGCGCGCATGTACATGCGCTATGCCGAGTCGCACCGCATGAAGGTGGAGCTGCTCTCCGAGAGCCCGAGCGACGCAGGCGGCTACAAAGAGATCGTCTTCTCGATCAAGGGAACCGGCGCGTACCGCCGGTTTAAATATGAATCGGGCGTGCACCGCGTGCAACGCGTTCCGCAGACCGAGAGCCAGGGGCGCGTTCACACCTCGACGGCGACCGTCGCCGTGCTTCCGCAGATCGACGACGATGTAACCGTCGAAATTCGCCCCTCGGATCTCCAGATCGATACCTACAAGTCCAGCGGTGCCGGCGGCCAGTACGTCAATAAGACCGAGTCGGCGATTCGCATCACCCACCTTCCGACCGGTGTCGTCGTCGCGTCACAGCAGGAACGGTCGCAAATTCAGAATCGCGAGAAGGCGATGCAGATGCTCCGCTCCACGCTCTACGAGCGCAAGCGGCGCGAGCAAGAAGAAGAGCTCGGCTCGATTCGGCGCAGCCAGGTTGGGACCGGCGATCGCTCGGAGAAGATTCGAACTTATAATTACCCGCAAGATCGCATTACCGATCACCGCGTGAATGAGAATTTCGGGAATCTCCGCGCCGTGCTCGACGGCGATATGGATCGCCTCGTCGACGCGCTCTTACAAGACGAACGCGCCCGCCTCTTGGCGGGGAGCGATTCCGCGGTGCCGAATGGCTCGGGAAGATGAGTAGCTCCGGGGGATATCGTCCGCAAAGCGTCTCCGAAGTACTCGCGCGCGGCATCGTGTCGTTAGCTAAATATATCGAGTCGCCGCGTACCGACGCACAACTGTTGCTGAGCAGCGTTTTGGGGCGCGATCGCGCCTGGCTCTTAGCGCATGGCGACAGCTTTATCTCGCGCCCGCAGAGCGAACGCTTCGCCGAGCTCTGCGAGAAACGGGCGACGGGAATGCCGATCGCCTATATCCTCGGGACGGCAGGTTTTTACGGCCGCGAATTCGTCGTCAACGATAAGGTCCTGGTGCCGCGCCCCGAGAGCGAGGTACTCGTCGACGATGTGCTCCGCTACCTCCGAGGACGGCTCGATCCCGCGTATCCCAAGCAATTGCTGACGGTTCTCGATGTCGGGACCGGTAGTGGCGCGATCGCCTGTACCCTGGCGGCGGAGGTCGCGGCGGTCACCGTCGAAGGCGTCGATATTTCGCTCGCAGCGCTGAAAGTCGCCGAGCATAACGCACGTCGCTTTAACGTTTTCGCAAAGTGTAAATTTCGCTTCGGCGACCTCGCCTCGGGGATCGGCGACCGCCACTTCGATGCCGTCGTCGCAAACCTGCCGTACCTCCCCACCGATGCGATACCCAAACGCCCCGACCCACTCTCGTTCGAGCCGCTTGAGGCGCTCGACGGCGGCCCCGACGGGCTCGCCCTCTATCGTCGCCTGGTACCGATGCTCCCGCCGCTGCTCAAACCCGGGGCACTCGTGCTCCTCGAGGCGGCGCCGCCGACGATCGCCGGCCTCGCGGAGATCGCTCGCACGAGCTTCCCGCACGACGAGGTGCTCGTCGTTCGAGATCTCGCCGGGCTCGAGCGCTACGTGCGCATCCTCGTCACACGCTAGGAGCCTCTTCGGCGACGTTCGCGCTCGGGCGGCGAAGGCAGCCACGCCCGGCGAAGCGAAAAGAGCGTTCCGTCGTGGCGAAGTATATATTTTTTACCGGCGGTGTCGTGAGCTCGTTGGGCAAGGGGATCGCCTCTGCCTCGCTCGGGCGATTGTTGCGCTCTCGCGGCTTCTCGGTCGCGATTTTAAAGCTCGACCCCTATATCAACGTCGACGCCGGGACGATGAACCCGTATCAGCACGGGGAGGTCTTCGTTACCGAAGATGGTGCCGAGACCGATCTCGACCTCGGACACTACGAACGGTTTATCGACGAATCGCTCTCGCGCGCGAATAACGTTACGACCGGACAGATCTATAATTCGGTGATCGAGAAGGAGCGTCGCGGGGAGTATCTCGGCGCGACGGTTCAGGTCATCCCGCATATCACCAACGAAATCAAGGCGCACGTGAAGCGCGTCGCCGAAGGGAGCCGTTGCGACGTCTGCATCGTCGAAGTTGGGGGCACCGTCGGCGATATCGAATCGCTGCCCTTTCTCGAAGCGATTCGCCAGATGCGCTACGATGTCGGCGAGGAGAACGTCATGTACGTTCACCTTACCCTGGTCCCTCATCTCGGTGCCGCCGACGAACTCAAGACGAAACCGACGCAGCATTCGGTGCGCGAATTACGCGGCATCGGCATCTCGCCCGACGCGATCGTTTGCCGCACGCAATCCTCGGTCCCAATGCCGACCGAGCTGAAGGAGAAGATCGCCCTGTTCTGCGACGTCGCGCCGCAGGCGGTCGTGCAAAACGGCGACGCTCCGACGATCTACCAGGTGCCGCTCAATCTCGAGCGCGAGGGGCTCGCCGAAGCCGCGATGCGCAAACTCGGCCTTCCGGCTCGCGTTCCCGATCTCGACGAATGGGCGAAGATCGTCGATCGCATCCTACAGCCCGAACATCGCGTCCGCATCGCGCTTGTCGGCAAGTACGTCGAGCTCAAAGACGCCTACATTTCGATTAACGAGGCGCTCTATCACGCCGGAATCTTTCACGATGCCGCCGTCGATATCGTTCGCATCGATTCCGAGGCGATCGAACGGCAAGGCGTCGGCGTCCTCGCCGATGCCGCCGGCATTCTTGTCGCCCCGGGCTTCGGCGCGCGCGGCGTCAACGGGAAACTGACGGCGATTCGGTACGCACGCGAACACGGCGTTCCATTCCTGGGAATTTGCTACGGCATGCAACTCGCATGCGTCGAGTTCGCGCGGGACGTCTGCGGCCTCGTCGACGCGCAGTCAAGCGAAGTCGACGAGAGCACGCCCGATCCGGTGATCGATTTTATGCCGGATCAGCGCAACTTGGAGAGCTACGGCGGAACGATGCGTCTCGGAACCTACGAATGCACGCTGGAGCCCGATTCTCTCGCCGCCGCCGCCTACGGTGCGGTGACGATTCAGGAGCGCCACCGGCACCGGTATGAGTTTAACAACAAGTATCGCCCGATTTTCGAAGAGCACGGGCTTCGCTTTACCGGCTATCACATCGTCGGAAAGACGAAATTGGTGGAGATCGTCGAATTGCCGGCCGAGCGCCACCCGTGGTTCGTCGGAACGCAGGCGCATCCCGAGTTTAAATCGCGGCCGAATCGTCCGTCACCGCTCTATCGCGATTTCGTCGGCGCCGCGCTTCGCTGCGGCGGAGTGCCGATCGCAAAACAGCTCTCGCAGACCTAGCGTTCGGCGGTGAAGCTCGCGGACGTTACCGCCGTTATCCTTACGAAGTGCGAGGAGCGACGGCTCCCGCGCGCGCTCGCGTCGCTGCCGGCAACGATGCCGGTGCTCGTCCTCGACGCGGAATCGACCGACGCGACGCAGAGCATCGCACGCGACGCCGGAGCGACGGTGATCGTGCGACCGTGGAGCGATTTCGTCGACGCGCGCCGTTTCGCACTCGCTCGAGTGAGCACGCCCTGGGCGTTGGTCCTCGATGCCGACGAAGCGCTCGACGACCGCCTGCGCGCTGCCATCGCCGATGCATCCGAAGACTTCGTCGCCTATACGCTTCGCCGCGACACCACGTTCGCCGGGCGTGCGCTGCGGATGTGGCGCGGGGAACGCTTGCTGCGACTCTTTCGCGTCGATGCCGTCCGTATCGAAGCGTTCCCGAGCGCGGGCGGTCGTGCGGCGTTGCACGAGCGTTTTCTCTGTGACGGACCGGTCGGTGAGCTCGCCGGGACGCTCCAACACGACTCGTACGCCGACGCCGTGGAGTATCGACGAAAATTCGACCAATATACCGAGATCGAAGCGCGGGGGCTGCCCCGTTCGTTTTCCCGCGTGCTGCGTGAATCGGTGCTCGTGCTCTGGCGCCTGGCGAAGTTCGGGATCGCGCGCGGTGCGTTGCTCGACGGGCCGCATGGCTGGTATGTGATGTGGTGGTCGGCGCTCTATCCCGCAGCGGCGGCATGGCGAGCATGGCGCGCGTAGCGCTCGATGCGCGGCTGACGCGGCAGATGTCGGTCGGCATGAAGGCCTACACGCAGGCGTTGCTCGATCGGCGCGAACTCCTCGCGCCCGACATCGATCTCGTTCCCTGCGGGCATGGCGAGAACTTCAGCGCTGCCGAACAGATCGCGCTCCCGCTGGAGATCGCACGATCGGGGGCACGGCTGGTGCATTATCCGACGCAATATCTCCCGCTCGTGCGCACGGTGCCCTACGTGCTGACGATTCACGACCTCATTCATTGCCGCTTCGCGGAATTCTACGAAGCGAAGGTTGCGTGGTATTACCGAACCGTCGTCGCGCCGGCGGCGCGCCGCGCGCGGCGCATCATCGTCGGCGACGAGCGCAGCATCGAGGATTGCGAACGGTTCCTCGGAGTCGATCCGCGCTGCGTGCGTGTGGTTCCGCTCGGGATCGATCCCGCGTATCTCGAAGCGATCGACGCCCCCGCACCCGAGCGGCCCTATCTCTTTTACGCCGGCAATCATCGCGAACATAAGGATCTGCCGACGCTCCTGGCGGCATGGGCGGCATTACCGGAGCGCGAGCGCTACGATCTCGTCGTCACCGGCGAGGATGATTTCGGGGAGCTTCACGCGCGGTACGAACGGTTCGGGCGCCGGTTGATCGCGCTCGGCGATATCGACGAGCGCGCGCTGCGCCGGAGCTACGCTGCGGCGAGCGCGCTGGTGCATCCCGCGCTGTGGGAGGGCTTCGGCCTCACGATGCTCGAGGCGATGGCGATCGGTACACCGGTGATCGCCTGTCGCGATGCGGTTCCCGCTCCGCTCGCGGAGGCGGCGGCCGTCTTTGCGCCGCGCGATGTTGCCGCCGTGACGAACGCGATCGAGAGCCTCTCGCGGGAGCCCTCGGCGTGGGCGGCGCGCGTCGCGCTCGGGCGCCGCGCGGCGCGGGAACTCACCTGGGATCGCTTCGCACGCCGGATTGCGGCGGTCTATGCCGAAGTCCTCGAACGATAACGATGCGTAGCCGACCGTTGCTCTCCGTCGCGATGCTCCTTGCGTTCCTGGGCGCGAGTGCTTCGCCGCTCCCGTCGCCGAGCCCGGCTCCGCCGACGCTCGTGGTCGACGGCGTGCGCGTGCTGGTGCAACCTCCGCCGATTCTCGTCGGCGGGCGCGTCTACGTCCCGCTTCAGCGCACGCTCGATGCATTAGGAATTCCATTTCATCTTCGGCACGGCGTGCTGCGCGCGCGATTCGGAGCGCACCGCGTGCGCCTCCAACTCGGGCAGAGCACCGCCATGCTCGACGGCTCGCCGGTCGGATTCGGTGCTCCGCCGCTGGTACGCGATTTCACCACCTACGTGCCGTTGCGCTTCGTCGGCGCGGTTTTGGGCGCGCAGGCCGCATACGACGCGAAAGCACGCACCATTTCGATCTCGGGTTCGACGATCGGACAGACCGGAAGTGGTTTCGTGCTTTCGGCAAGCGGTGGCGGCGTACGTGAAGGCAGCGTGAGCGAACTCGATACGCTTTCGAGCCCGAAAACGATCACCGTGCTATTCGACGGCACCGCACATACCATCGCGCTGCACGACGACGTGCGTGTCGACCTGCACGATGTTGCAACGAACGTCGTTCGTCCTGGCGTGCTCGCCGATCTCTTGCCGGGAGATTTCGTTCGCATCGACGTCGGGAAAAAGGGACGCGGCCGCGCGATTCACGATGATTTCGGCGTGCGAACGGGGCGTGTCGCCGCTGTTGCGGGCGGCGAGTTCGTGCTCGGAGACGGCCACGTGATCGTTCCCGACCGCACGACGCAGTGGTTGCTCAACGGAGCGCCGGCGACGTTCGCGGACGTACGCCCCGGCGACCGGGCGACGATCCGCTATAACGTGGAGAGCAACGAGATTCTTCAAGTCGTGCTTGGCAATCGCCGAGACCCCGTCGCTCCGAGCGGCGGCATAGCGTCGATCTCGGTCGACCCGTCGACGCCGTTGCGCGCGGGGCAGACGCTGCGCGTCACGATGCACGGCGCGCCGGGCGGACTTGCGAGTTTCGACATCGGTGGTTTGGTGCGCGATGTCGGCATGCGCGAAGAACGTCCGGGTTTCTACGGTGGATCGTTACGGATCGGCGATGCGGTGAGCATCGCAAGCTCGCCGGTCGTCGTTACGCTGATGGTCGGCTCGCAGCGCTCGGTCGCGCGCGCCGCGACGCCGGTGAGTGCCTCCTCGGTGCCGCCCGGCATCGGGCGCGTCGGTCCCCTTCCCGGCAGCGTTGTGAGCAGCCGCACTCCGGCGATCTACGCGACCTTTCTTCCCGATGCCGTCGGCGTCGATCCGCGGAGCGCGACGTTGATCGTCGACGGCCACGACGTCACCTCCGAGACGATTCGGAGCGCGCGTTTCATTCACTTCATTCCGGAGATCGACTATCGGGGTGTCGTTCGCGTCACCGTTCGCGTCGCCGATTTCGCGGGGAATATCGCCACTCGCTCGTGGAGTTTTACCGTTCGCCCATGAATTGTATCTTCTGCAAGATCGTCGCCGGCGAGATTCCGGCGACGATCGTCGGCGAAAACGATGAAGCGATTGCGATCGCCGATCTCAACCCGATGGCTCCGACCCACGTGCTCGTTCTGCCGCGGAAGCACGCACCGAATCTCGCCGTTTATCGACGCGAACGCCCGGGTGGGCTCGACGCGCTATTCGCACTCGCCGCCGAGATCGGCGAACGTTGCGAAAATGGCTATCGGTTCGTCGTCAACACGGGGCCGGATGGCGGGCAGACCGTCGATCATCTGCACGTGCACGTGCTCGGCGGCCGAGCGATGCAATGGCCACCCGGCTGAGCGCCACGCTGCTGCTCTCGGCAGTTGCGACGTTCGCGCCGTTGCGGGCGAGCGCGCGCTGCGAAAATGTTTTTTTCGTACATCGGAATGCGCTCTCGTTGATCCCGGTTCGGGCGACCTTGCAGCACCAGCGACTCTGGGTGCGCTTTATGATCGCCGCGCCGAAGGGGCGAAAGGACTGGAGTGGCTTCGTGATCGTCGCCGTCGACGGCGAGCGGCGTTTTGCGCTCTCGACCCGGGTCGCCGCCTTGAAACCGGTGACGCTGCTGATCGACGGTTTGCACGCCGGCGAGCGCCGCATCGACGTCTCGATGTCGACCGCGGCCACGGCGGGGGCGGCGAGCGACGCCGCGTTCAGCACCTGCGTCCGCACCCCCGGCACCGCTCGAATCACGCGCTGGGGCCTCATTCCGTAAGGGCGTCGGCGACCGAAGGCATTTGACGCACGTCCCATACCGTGCTAAGGTCGCAGTTGATTCTAGCCGGGCGGGCTTTCGTATGTCCGCACGAGCGCGAAAGGGGGTCGAATTAGCAATGGAAGTACGTGTCTCAGCCGGTGAAACCATCGAGAGCGCGCTGCGCCGTTTCAAGAAAGCCACGCAAAAAGCGGGCATTCTCGCCGAAGCGCGCAAGCACGAACACTACGAAAAGCCGAGCGTCCGTAAGAAGAAGAAATCGGCCGCCGCGCGCAAGCGTCGGACCTAGTCTTCATGGCCGCTATGAAAGACCGCATCGCCGAAGATCTCAAAACGGCGATGAAGGCTCGCGAGCAGTTGAGAGTCGACACGTTACGTGCGGCTCTCTCCGGCTTTACCTACAAGCGGAGTGAGGCCGGCGTCGACCTGACCGAGAGCCAGGAGCTCGAGGTGATCGGTCGCCAGGTCAAGCAACGGATCGACGCAGCGAACGAATTCCGCAAGGCCGGTCGCGAGGAGCTCGCCGCCAAGGAAGATGCCGAGCGCGCGATCCTCGTCGCCTATCTCCCCACGCAAAAATCGCGCGACGAGGTCGTCGCCATCGTCGCGGCGGCGATCGCCGCGATTCCCGAGAGCGAACGCAACCAGGGCGCGGTCATGAAGGCGGTTATGCCGCAGCTCAAAGGGCTCGCCGACGGCAATCTCGTCCGCGAAGTCGTGACCGAAGCGCTCGCTGCTTCGCACGCGTAACTTCCGCCCTATCGGCGGGTAGATACCGCCATGTGGAGTCTTCGCCTCCGAATCACCCTTGCCGCGACCCTCGTTGCCCTCGCCGCCTTCGGGGCAGCTCGGGCGAATGGGTCGAGTGCGCCCGTCGTGGTCGTTCCGATCACCGGTTCGATCGATCGCGGAATGGAACATCTGGTGTTCCGAGCGCTCGCCCTCGCCCGCACCGACCGGGCCCAAGCGCTCGTACTCGACGTCGATAGCTCCGGCGGGCTCGATGACGCACTCGCGCCGATTCGCAATGCCATCCGTACGGCACCGCTTCCCACGATGGCCTACGTCTCCGGGCGGGCCCTCTCGGCGGCCGCACTCGTGGCGCTTTCAGCGCGCCGTGTCGTTCTCGCCCCGGATGCAACGATCGCCACCCCGGCGGCGGCGAGCAGCAGCGGCGTCCTGATCCTCGATAGCACCGCGGCCTTGCAGGCGCATCTCGCTTCAGGCGTAGCACCCTCGCTCCATGCAGCGCTCGTCGCGGCCGGGCTGGGTGATGCCCCCATCGTTCAGGTGCGCATGACGCTCGCGGAACGCATCGCGCGATTCCTCAGCGAGCCGCTCGTCGCCGGGCTGCTGATCGGTCTCGGACTACTCGGATTGCTGGTCGAGATGCAGACGATGCACGGCGTAGCGGGCTTCGTGGGAATCGCCGCGCTCGCACTCTACTTTAGCGTGCAACTCTACTCCGGCTTCGCCGATTGGGCGATCGTCCTGATCGCCGCGGTCGGCATCCTCGGTATTCTCTGGGAGCTGCACGTCGTACCCGGGCATACGCTTCCGGGGGCGCTCGGGGCGCTCGTGCTCCTCGGCGCGCTGCTCTTCTCGTTCGGTACGCCCTATCTCGTCGCGGGGGTCGAAGCGCTCGCGACGGCGATCGTGCTGGCGACGGTCGGGTTCTCGATGGCGCTCCGCGCCTACCCCGAGAATGCGTGGAGCTCGCGGCTCGCGCTCGCGGCGGTGCAGGGCCCCGAATTCGTGACCGCCCCCAATCGTTTCGAGCTGATGGGAAAGGGCGGCATGGCCGTCACCTATCTCCGCCCTGCCGGGCATGCGCTGATCGACGGCGAACGAATCGACGTGTTGACCGAGGGCGAGTTTATCGCCGCCGGTACGCCGATCCGGGTCGTGCGCGTGGAAGGCTCGCGGATCTTCGTCGAACCTTTTCCCTTCCCACTTGAAAGGATTACTTCATGATTGCGGTGAGCGCAGCGGTCCTTATTTTCGTCGCGATAATCGCGTTTTTTGTTTTTCTCTATTATTTTCCATTAGGACTTTGGATTCGCACGATCGCCGCAGGCGTGCCGCTTGGCATCATTTCGCTGGTGCGTATGCGACTGATCGGCATTCCGCCGGGCGTCATCGTGACGAACTACGTGCGCGCGCGGAAAGCCGGGCTCGATCTCTACGTCGACCAAATGCAGTCGCACTACCTTGCCGGCGGTAACGTCGAGAACGTCACGCTCGCCATGATCGCCGCACAGCGCGCGCAGATTCCGCTGGAATGGCAACGTGCCGCCGCGATCGACCTCGCGGGGCGCAACGTCGTCGAGGCGCTGCAAATGTCGGTAAATCCGAAAGTCATCGAGACGCCGACCTTTCAAGGCGTCGCGCAGAACGGCATCCAGCTCAACGTGAAAGCGCGCGTGACGGTGCGCAGCAATCTCGACCGCTATGTCGGCGGAGCGGGAGAACCGACGATCATCGCGCGCGTCGGCGAAGGTGTCGTCGCCGCCGTCGGTGCCGCCGTCGATCACAAAGAAGTGCTCGAATATCCCGACCGGATCAGTAAGGCCGTATTGAGCAAGGGGCTCGATGCGGGCACCGCGTTCGAGATCGTCTCCATCGATATCGCCGACGTCGACGTCGGCAAAAACATCGGCGCCGAATTGCAGACGAGCCAGGCCGAAGCCGACCGCCGAATCGCCCAAGCGAAGGCGGCGGAGCGGCAATACGCTGCGATGGCCTCCGAACAGGAGCAGAAGGCGGAGACGCAGGCGATGCGCGCGCGCGTCGTCGAGGCGGAGGCGTCGATTCCGGCCGCAATCGCCGCGGCATTCAAGAGCGGGAACCTCGGGGTGATGGATTACTACCGCCTGAAGAATATTCAGGCCGACACCGAGATGCGCGGTTCGATCGGCGGCTCGACCGGCGACCAGGGCAGCGCGCCTCCCACACCGCCGCAGAAGTAACGCATGCATTGGCGCGATTTCGGCTCGCTGCTCTGGGTGCTCGTCGTAATCGGCGGCGTCGTTTCGAGCGTCCGCAAGGCGGCGAGCCGGTCGCGAACCCCGGCTTCGGCGCGTCTCGGGCAACCGACGGGGGCGGCGAAGCCCGCGGCGCCGGCAGCCGCAGCGGCGAAGGCCCCTCGCCCGGTCACCATCGCGGCGCAGGCACTCGCCGATGCGGCCTATCGTCTGCAACTTGCGGCTACGCCCGCCTCGCCGATCCCCTCGCCGGGCCCGGAGCCGCTCGAGGCAATGCCCGCGATGCCGACGATGCCCGCAATGCCGACGATGCCCGCGATGGAATCGTTCGGCGAGCCGTCACCCTCTCTCAGAGCACCGTCGAGTGCCCCACTTCTCCGAGGCCGCAACGACTGGGCGCGCGGGGTCGTCGTCGCCGAATTGCTCGCCCCGCCGCTGGCCATGCGGGAGAGCGGCCCTCCCACGTGGTAGGGATGCGGTGGAGTGACCCCACGTTCTGAATAACCTCGACCGTCGTACCATTGCCCTCGATTCGCTCGGCGAACGGGTGCGGCTCTTTGGAGCGTTCGATGCAAACCTGGCGGCGATCGAAGAACGTTGCGGCGTCCGCTGCTTCGTCGATGGCGAATCGTTGGTGCTCGCAGGTGCCGCGGGGAAGACCGAGCGCGCCGAATCGGCGGTGCGGGCGCTCCTGGTTTCAGCGTTGCGCGGCGAGCAGATGACGCCCGAGGACGTCGCATTGGCGGTCGCCGATGCCGACCTTCCCGCAGCCGTCGCGGCGGCGCTGCCGGCGACGCTCCTACGCAGCAAGCGCGGCCGTGAGATTCGTGCGCGGACGGCGGGACAACGCGCGTTTGTGGAGGCGATCGAGCGCCACGCACTGACGATCGGTATCGGCCCGGCAGGCACCGGCAAAACCTTTCTGGCCATCGCGATGGCGTTACGCGCGCTGCGCGACCGCAACGTCTCGCGCATCGTGCTGACCCGCCCTGCGGTGGAAGCCGGAGAACGGCTCGGTTTTCTGCCCGGCGACCTCAAGGAAAAGATCGATCCCTATTTGCGGCCGTTATACGACGCGATCGATGAGTTACTCGACGATAGCCTGGCGGCGAAATATATCGAGCGCGGCACGATCGAGGTGGCGCCGATTGCGTACATGCGCGGCCGAACGTTAGCGAATGCATTCATCATCGTCGACGAAGCGCAGAACGCCGGACCCGAGCAATTGAAGATGCTCCTCACGCGAATCGGCGCGGGCTCGCAGATGGTCGTCGTCGGTGATGCGACGCAGATCGATCTTCCCTCGGGCGCGCGCAGCGGTCTCCGCGACGCCGCGCGCCGCCTCCAAGGTGTCGAAGAGGTGGCGGTGGTCGACCTCGACGCATCCGACGTCGTGCGTCGCCCGCTCGTCGCACGAATCATTCGCGCCTACGAAATGCCGCAATGATTCATTATCGCAATACCGTACGCAAGAGCGGTATCGATGCGCGCGCGGTGAAGCGCGTCGCTTCGCAGCTGCTCGCCGCAGTCGGTCGCCCCGATGCCTCGCTTTCGATCAGCTTCGTGGGGGATGAGGAGATCGCGCGAATCAATGCCGAACATCGGGGGAAAGATCGACCGACCGACGTCCTGAGTTTTCCGCTCGAACCCGATCCGACGATGCCCGGCGAGGAGTTGCTCGGCGACGTCGTGATCAGCGTGCCGACCGCGCTGCGCCAAGCCGCGGGCTACGACGCCCCGTTGCAGCGAGAGGTGGAGCGCCTGCTCATTCACGGGTTGTTGCACGTCCTCGGGCACGATCACGAAGAGCCCGACGAACGCAACGCGATGATTGCCGAAGAACGCCGGCTCGCCTCCGCAATCGGCATGCCGTGGCCGTACGACCCATGAGCGAACGAAACGCTTCGCAGCCGTTCCATCGCATCGCGCGCTCGTTCGGGCACGCGATTGAGGGAATCGTGTACGCGGCGCGGACGCAGCCGAATCTTCGTCTCCATCTCTTGGTCGCGGTCGCCGTTTTGACGGCGACGCTCTTCATGCACCTGCGTCGCTCGGAGACGATCGCCGTGGTCGTGCTGATCGGCGTGGTCATCGCGATGGAATTAATGAACACCGCGATCGAATCGGTCGTCGATCTCCTCACCGCAACACACCATCCGCTTGCAAAAAGCGCGAAAGATGCGGCGGCGGCGGCGGTCTTCGTCGTCGCGATCGCGGCCTCGATCGTCGGCGCGTTGATCTTTCTGCCGGCATTTCGCTTTCCGGTCGATATCGTCGTCGCGGTGCTCGCGGTCGTTGCGATCCTCACCATATTCGGGAAGGCGCTCGCCCCCACCGGCGGATCGCTGCTCCATGGCGGCTATCTCTCCGGGCACGCCTCGCTCGCCTTTGCCGCGGCGACGCTCCTCGCACTGCTGGTGCGTCAACCGGTACCGGTCGTCTTGGCGTATCTCGTCGCGGCGCTGGTCGCGCAATCGCGCGTCGAGGGCGGCATTCACACCTGGCCCGAGGTGCTGCGTGGGGCGTTGCTCGGCACCGCGGTCACGCTCCTCCTCGGAGGCGCCGTCCATGGACATCTCGTGTTATAATGGGCGCGCTTTGAACGACCCTTCCTCACGAAGTCGTAGCGCGCGATGATGCTCGACGTCCAGAACGATTGGCTCTGGTTTGTAGCAATCGCCGTGCTCGTGCTTCTCGCCGCGTTTTTTGCCGCGTCGGAGGGGGCGCTGATCTCTATTTCGCGCCTCCGGGCGCTCTCGATGCAGGAGAAGGGCTTGCCGCGCGCTCGCGACGTTCTGCTCCTCGTCGAAGACCGCCAGCGCTTTCTCACGACGGTCCTGGTCGCCAACACCCTGGTCTTGCTCGGCGCGGAATCGCTCGCAACCTGGCTGGCGATCGAGCTCGGTGTCCCTCAGGCGGCGCTCGTTGCGACGCTGGTAATGGCGCTGCTGGTGCTGCTCTTCGGCGAGATCATTCCCAAAACGATCGCCGTCGCCGATAGCGAACGTTGGGCGGTGCGCTTGGCGATGCCGATGCGCGCCGTCGCGTGGCTGCTCTCGCCGTTCGTGCGGTTGATGCTTTGGGTAACCGTCTTTTTGCTCCGTCCGTTTGGGGTCGATCGTCGTACCTCGCTCTTCGTGACCGAGGAGGATATTCGCACGCTCGTCGATGTCGGCGCCGAGCAACGCGTCATCGAAGAAGAAGAGCGCGAGATGATCCATTCGGTGATCGAATTCGGCGATACGATCGTGCGCGAGGTGATGACTCCTCGCCCGTCGATGATCGCGATCTCGGTCGAGGATTCGGCGCGTCGCGCGCTCGATGTCGTCATCGCCGAGGGCTACTCCAAACTCCCGGTCTTCGAAGAATCGCGCGACGATATCGTCGGCGTCGTCCACGACCGCGAACTCTTGGTGGCGTTGGCGAACGGAACGCTCGCTCAACAATCCCTGCGCGCCTTTATGCGTCCGGCGATTCACGTTCCCGAGACGAAAAAAATCGCCGAACTCCTGCGCGAGATGCAGCGCGATAAATTCTCGATGGCGATCGTGGTCGACGAATATGGCGGTACCGCCGGTATCGTGACGATGGAAGATTTGCTCGAAGAGATCGTCGGCGAGATTCGCGACGAACACGATGAGGACGAACAGGAACCGATTCACGTCGTCGGTGTCGGCGAAGCGGTCGTCGAGGCGGCGACGAATATCGAAGATGTCAACGCAAAACTCGGTATCGATCTTCCGACCGAAGAATTCGAGACGATCGGTGGATACACCGTCGGCCTCTTCGGCCGACTGCCCGGTGAGGGCGAGGAAGTGGTCGCCGATGCCGAGACGCGCTTGCGCGTCGATCGGCTCCGCCGCCGTCGCATCCTCGCCGTCCGCGTCTTTTATAACGGGAGAGCCGAATCGGAGCGAACCGACGATGCTCTCGTCTGAGCGCGTCGCCGAACTCGTCGCGCGCGCGGCGCAGGCGCGCGAGCACGCCTACGCCCCGTACTCGGCATTCCCCGTCGGTGCCGCGTTATTGCTCGATTCCGGTGAGATCGTTACCGGGGGGAATGTCGAGAACGCGAGCTACGGGCTCTCGATCTGTGCCGAGCGCTCCGCCGTCGTCCGAGCGGTTGCCCGCGGAGCGAGACGCTATCTCGCGATTGCGGTGGTCGGGCCGAAAGAACTCGACCTCACGCCCTGCGGCGCCTGTCGACAATTTCTCTCCGAATTCGGTCTCGATATCGAGGTGGTGACCCTCCGCAGCGGGCAACCGACGACGCGCGCCTTGCGCGAGTTGCTTCCCGATGCATTCGACGCCGAATCGTTGCCGTGAGCGGTGAGGAGCGCAGCTATCGCGCGCAGGCGGTCGTGCTCGGCACGCGGCCGCTCGGAGAGGCCGATCGTATCGTCCGCTTGCTCGCGCTCGAATGCGGAAAGCTCGATGCGGTCGCGAAGGGCGCGCGCCGCCCGAAGAGTCGCATCGGCGGGCGTTTAGAGATCGGCGGAAGAGTGGAGCTGATGCTGCATCGCGGCCGATCGCTTGACGTGATCGTCTCGGTCGAAGAGCGCTCCCATCGGTGGTCTGCACTCGTCGAACCCGAACGCTTCGCGGTCGCCTCGTTGGCGTTGGAGCGCGTCGACGTCTTATGCGAGCCGGGAGAACCGGTTCCCGAGATCTTCGAACTCCTCGATTCGACGCTCGAAGCGATCGCCAAGAGCGATCGACCCCATCGGTACGTACCGCGTTTTTCTTTGCGTTTGCTCGATCTGCTCGGCTCGATGCCGCCTGCGGACCGCTGTTGTCTCTGCGGCGACGCTCTCGACGAGCGGAGTTGGCTCGACGCGAGTGAGGGCGGAATCCTCGATGCGAAATGTCGGCGACCGCACCGCGAAGAGATCTCCCTCGAGCCCGAGGACCGCGCGAATTTCGCCGCGCTCGGGCGCGAACGTGGGGCCGGTGCCGCCGTGGAGGCGCGCCCGCACGCCGCCGCGGCGATCGAGGCGTTGATCGCTCACTACTGTGGGCGGCCGTTGCGCGTGAGCGCGCTCCCCGGCTACGCCTACGGACCGGTATGAGCACGCTCGCACTCGACGTCGGCAGCAAGCGCATCGGCGTCGCGCTCGGCGACCCGTCGGAGACGTTCGCCTTTCCGTTACCGACGATCGAGCGGAGCAATCTGCGTGCCGACATCGCGCGGATTCGCGCCCTGGTGGAAGAGCACGGCATCCGCGATCTCGTCGTCGGCGATCCGCTCGCCCTCGACGGAACGCGCAAACTCGCCGCCGAAAAAATCGACGCTTTCGTCGAGCAATTGCAGCACGCGATCTCGATTCCGATCCATCGCGTCGACGAACGCATGACGAGCGCACAGGCAAACAAGGCGTTGCTCGCCGCCGATCTCTCGCGCGAGCGTCGCAAGCGCAGCGTCGATGCGTTCGCCGCCGTCCTCAGCCTCGAGAGCTATCAAGCGCGACGGCGGCGCGAGCGGGAACGTTCTTCGTAACATGCGCTTCCGCACCGTTCTCTTCGCGCTCGTAGCGATCGCGCTCTCGTGCATCGTCGCCGATGCCGCATACGGGCTCTTCTGGGATCGCGCGCTTCCAACGCATACGAGCGAGCTGCTCGTCGCTCCGGGCAGCGATTTCGACCGCATCGTCGGCTCGCTCGAATCCGAGCGCATCACGCGGCATCCATGGTTACTACGCCTCCTTTCGCGCCTACGCGGCGCGAGCGCGAAGATCGAAGCCGGGCGCTATCGCTTCCAGGCGCACGCGAGCACCGTCGACGTGCTCGATCGTCTGCTCGCTGGGGGGCGCAATTCGATCAGCGTCACGATTCCCGAAGGATTTACCGATCGCCAAATCGCTCGCCGATTGGCGAGCGAGGGTCTCGGCGACGCGCGCGTTCTCGAACGCGCCTTCAAACATGATTCGGCGAACGTCGATGGCGAGCGCGTCGTCGGGCTCGAAGGCTTTCTCTTCCCCGATACCTATTTCGTACCGATCGGTGCGACGCCGGCGCAGATCGAAGCGCAGATGCTCGCGCGCTTTCGGCAAGAACTTCCGGCGCACGCACGACGTCTCGCTCGCGCGTTGCACGTCTCGCTCGTCGGTGCGATAACGATCGCCTCCATGATCGAACGCGAAGCGAAGATCGACCGCGACCGCCCGTTGATCGCCAGCGTCATCTACAATCGCCTGCGCC
>JAJXXM010000163.1 GCA_021781095.1 bacterium | reverse complement strand
ACCGACCGCCGAGGGCATGCGCCCCATCAGCGCCGAGACTTCGGAGCCCGCCTGGAGATAACGGAAGATGTTGTCCATGAACAACAACACGTCGGCGCCGAGTTCGTCGCGGAAATATTCGGCCATCGTGACGCCGGTCTGCGCGATGCGGAAACGAACGCCCGGGGGCTCGTCCATCTGACCGAAGACTAAGGTCGTCTGCGCGAGCACGCCCGACTCTTTCATTTCCAGCCACAGGTCGTTGCCTTCGCGCGTACGTTCGCCGACGCCGGTGAAGACCGAGAAGCCTTTGTGGACGTTCGCGATGTTGCGAATGAGTTCTTGAATGAGCACCGTCTTGCCGACGCCCGCTCCGCCGAAGAGTCCGACCTTACCGCCGCGCGTGTACGGCGCCATCAGATCGATCACTTTGATGCCGGTCTCGAAGATTTTCGGCGTCGGATCTTGGTGCTTGAATTCGGGCGCGGGCCGGTGAATCGGCCAGATCGCCGCCGCGCTCACCGGCGCGTCGGTATCGATGGCTTTCCCAAGAACGTTGAAGATGCGTCCGAGCGTGCCTTCGCCGACCGGAACCGAGATCGGGCTTCCCGTCGCGGTCACCGCAGCGCCGCGCACCAAGCCGTCGGTCGAACCCATCGCGAGGCAACGCACTTGGTTGTTGCCGAGCTCGTCTTGCACTTCCAACGTGAGGTCGCGCATCTGCATCGCCGTTCCGCCGAGGTTCGCACCGGATTTCGTCGCCGCGTTTGCGGCGTCTTCGTTGACGCGAACGGTCAACGCTTCGGTGATTTTTGGCAGCGTTTCGGGGGTGAACTCGACGTCGACGACGTTTCCGAGCACCTGCACGACTTTACCGGTAGCGGTCATGTTCTTGGTTCCTTCTATCAACCGTTGAGCGCCTCGGCACCGCCGACGATCTCCAAGAGTTCCTTGGTGATCGCGGCCTGTCGGGCATTGTTCATTTGGATGGTATATTCGTCGATGAGTTTACCGGCGTTATCGGTCGCATTATTCATCGCTACGAGTTGCGCGGCGAAGAACGCGGCATCGGTCTCGAGCATCGCCGAAAAGATGGTGAACTCGAGATATTTCGGCAGGAGCTGCGAGAGCACCGCCTCGGGGCTCGGCGCGAATTCCACCATCGCCTTCGGCCCGGAGGCTTCGGCGTCGCCGGCGATTCCTTCGCGGGCGACGGGAACGAGGCGGAGCGTTTGCGGGCGCTGTACGAGCATCGAAAGCATCTTCGATGAAACGAGGACGACCTCGGAGATCTCGCCTGCGACGAACGCCTCGCTCGCCGCCTTCGCTACTTCGCGCGCGACGTCGAGCTTCGACGCTGCGTTGAGCGGCCACGTCGGGCGCTCCCCGCCGCCGGGCCGGCGAACGGCTTGGCGCGCTTTCACGCCGACGGAATACATGACGGCGCCGGGATGTTCGCGCAGGAAGCTCTCGCCCTGGCGAATGACGTTGGCGTTGAACGCGCCGCAGAGCCCCTTGTCGGCGGTCATGAGAATCATGCCGCTCGGCGCCGAGGCGTTCCCGGGGTTCATGAACGGGTGATCGATACGCGATACCGCACCGACCAATTCGCGCAGCATCTCGCCGAGCGTTTCGGCGTACGGACGCGCCTGTTTCTGCGCCGTTTCCGCACGACGAATCTTCGCCGCGGCGACTTGCTTCATCGCCTTGGTGATCTGCTGGGTGTTTTTCAGCGATCGAATCTGGTCGCGAAGATCTTTAACGCTCGCCATTAGAACGACGTATTGAACTCCGTAAAGGCGGCGTTGAGTTTTGCCTTCACGTCGTCGCCCAGCTGGTTGCTGCTGCGAATCGAGTCGAGGATGTCGGCGTGCTTTTGGTGGAGGAAATCGATCGCCGCGCGAGCCCAGGCCTGCAGTTTCGCCGTCGGGATATCGTTGGCGTATCCGTTCGTCGCACCGTAGAGCAGCGCGACCTGTTCTTCGACCGGTTGCGGCTGGTATTGCGCCTGCTTCAAGAGTTCGGTGAGTTTTTCACCGCGCATCAACTGCATCTGCGTGCCTTTATCGAGATCGCTCGCGAGTTTGGCAAACGCTGCGAGATCGCGGTACTGCGCGAGTTCGAGCTTCAGCTGGCCGGCGACCGATTTCATGGCCTTGGTCTGCGCCGAACCACCGACGCGCGAGACCGAGAGGCCGACGTCGACGGCGGGGCGGATGCCCTGGAAGAAGAGGCTCGGCGTGAGATAGATCTGTCCGTCGGTAATCGAGATCACGTTCGTCGGAATGTACGCTGAGAAATCGCCCGCCTGCGTCTCGATCACCGGCAACGCCGTCATGGAGCCGCCGCCGAGTTCGTCGGAGAGCTTCGCCGCACGTTCCAGCAGACGCGAATGCAGGTAGAAGACGTCGCCCGGGTAGGCTTCGCGGCCCGGCGGGCGGCGGAGCAAGAGCGCCATCTCACGATAGGACTGCGCGTGCTTGGTGAGATCGTCGTAGACGATGAGGACGTCTTTGCCCTCGCCCATCAACTCCTCGCCCATCGCGCAACCGGCGAACGGTGCGAGCCAACGCAGCGCGGCGGCTTCGGAGGGGCTCGACGCGACGATGGTCGTGTACTCCATCGCGCCCTTCTGTTCCAGAATCTGCGCGAGCGCGGCGACGGTCGAGTTCTTCTGACCGATCGCGACGTAGATGCAGAAAACGTTGCGGCCTTTTTGGTTGATGATCGTATCGATCGCGATCGCCGTCTTTCCGGTCGAGCGGTCGCCGATAATTAATTCGCGCTGCCCCTTACCGATGGGAATCAGCGCGTCGATCGCGCGGATGCCGGTCTGCAACGGCTGCTTGACGGGCTGGCGTTCGACGACCGAGGGGGCGGTGTTTTCGATGGTGCGAAAGCGCGTGGTCTCGATCGGGCCCTTTCCGTCGACCGGCTCGCCGAGCGGGTTGACGACGCGGCCGAGCAGCGCCGTGCCGACCGGCACCGACGCGATGCGCCCGGTGCGGCGAACGCGATCGCCTTCCTTAATTTCGGAATCGGAGCCCATGATCACGACGCCGACGTTATCTTCTTCGAGGTTCAGCGCGATGCCCTGAAGCCCGTTCGGAAACTCGACGAGTTCGGAGGCGCGCACGCCGCGCAACCCATAGACGCGCGCGAGGTTCGCGCCGACTTCGATGACGGTCCCGACCTCGTCCTCGCGAACTTCACCTTTGAAGTCGGCGATTTGCTGCTTGAGTATTCCGGCGATTTCGTCGGCTTTTATCATCTGCTTTTTCCTATGGTTCTTTCGTTGTGCGTGCGGTTACGTACGTTGTGCGAAAAGGTTGCGAGCGAAGTCTTCGAGGCGTCCGGCGACGGTCGCATCGATCAGGCGGTCGCCCATCATGACGCGAATGCCGCCGATAGCGTGCGGATCGACGCTGGTTTCGACGTCGAATTTCTTGTTGAAACGGCGCTCGAGCTGCCCGACGAGCGCGTCGAGATCGGCGGCCGCGATCGGGTGCGCCGTCGTGACGGTGAGCGGCTCGCCGCCCCGCGCCGCGCGTTCGAGCGCGTGATACTGCCGAACGATCTCACCGAGCAACGTCTCGCGCCGCTTGCGGACCAACAGGACGACGGCGTGCGCGACGATCTCGTGAACCCGCGACCCGAAGGTCGCCAGCAACGTCCGCTCCTTGAGCGCGCGCGAGATCACCGGCGACACGAAAAACGAGTGCAGGGCGGCGTCGCCCTCGACGGCATCGCTGACGCCCTTGAGTTCCTCACCGACGCGCGCTTCGAGCTTCGCGTCGTGCGCGAGCGAGAAGATCGCCGCCGCGTAGCGACGCGCCGCTTTTTCGTTCGCCATGCTTATCGCATCTCCCCAAGCGCCGCTACGAACCGGTCGCGCAACGCGCTTTCGGCCTTCGCGTCGACGCTCGCGATCGCGCGCTCGCGGGCGATCGCGAGCGCTCCCGCAAGCGTCTCTTCGCGGAGGCGTTCGCGCGCGGCGTGGCGCGCCCGTTCGAGCTCGCCCTCGGCGCTGCGCAATTCGCGCTCGCCTTCGCTCCGAATCTCTGCGAGGTATTTCTCCCGTTCGCGCGCGACGAGATCGCCGACGCGGCCGACGATGAGTTGCGCCTCTTCCTTCGCGCGAGCGGCGGCGGCGCGCGCCTCTTCGCGCTCGGCTTCCATCTTCGCAAGACGCGCCTCGAGCTCGGTGAGCCGCTGATTCTGCGCTTCCTGCGCCTTCGCGACGGCGGGCGTGACCGCTTTCTGCCAGATCCATACCGCGAACGCCGCAAACGCGACGAAGCAGACGACCTGGCTCCAAACCGCTATCAGTTCGTAATTCATCGCCGCACCTCCGGAAGCGCCTGCGCGAGGATCTGTCCGGCGAGCTGCTCGCGCAGCGTGCCGAGATCGCCCGAGAGCGCCTCCACTTCGCCGCGAACCCGTTCGTTCGCGGCGTCGATGGTCTCGTTCGCCTTCTTCGAAAACTCGGCGAGGATGCTCACGCCGTCTTCGTGCATGCGCGCGCGTTCGCGAGCGATTGCCGCATCGGCTTCGCGGCGCGCTTCGTTGCGCACCCGTTCGGCCTCGCGTCGAAGGGCGTTCGCCTCGCTCTGTGCCTTTTCGTAGCCTCCGACGAGATTATCGAGGTACGCGCGGCGCTGCGCGACGGCCTTACCGACCGGGCGCAAGAACAGCACGTTCAACAGCGCGAAGAAGATCGCGAAGTTGATGAGCTGGACGACGAACGTACCGTCGAAAGAAAAGAGCATCGCGCGAGGCTTCCTTCGGGTTTCGCTTACTTGGCGCCGGCGAGCAGGGCCGTGACGAGCGACGGCACGTTGGCGACCACGAAGAAGAGATAGAGCGCGAGGCCGAGCGCGATGAAGCCGTTCGCTTCGACGAACCCGACGCCGATGATGAGGAACTGGAAGATGTTCGGGCGCGCTTCGGGCTGACGGGCGATCGCTTCGACCGCACGCGAGCTCACGAGGCCGTTGCCGATCGTGGTGCCGATCGCAAACGCGGCGGCGACCAGGGAGAAGCCGACGACGGTCGCGGCGGCAATGATGAGTTGAACGTTCACTTAGATGGCCTTTCCAATCGAGTGGTACTAATGCGCCTCGTCCGCGAGGGCGAGCGAGAGATAAACGATCGTCAGCAGCACGAAGACGAAAGCCTGGAGAATGCCGACGAGAAAGTTAAAAATCTGAACGAAGAACGGGCCGATCGCCGCGGTGAGCGAGAGATCGAACGCTCCGATTTTGATATGCGATGAAACGATCTGATAGACGACGAGAATGAGGAGTTCGCCGATGAGGATGTTGAAGAAGAGACGTAAGGCGAGCGTCGTCGGGCGAAGCACCTCTTCGAGCAAATTGATGATGACCATCGGCCAGAACGGCTGCAGGAGATGCTTGTAAAACTTCAAGCCGCTCTTCCGGATACCGCTGACCTGAATCAAGACGAAGACCAATACGGCGTACGCGGCGGCGGTATTGAGATCGGCGGTCGGCGACCCGCCGAAGGGCAGCCCGAACGCTTTGAACGGAAACATGCCGAATTCGTTGAGTGCGAAGATGAAGACCACCAGCGCGATCAGGAACGGAACGAATCCCTCGGCGAGCGGACCGATCGTACTGTGCGCGAGATCGGCGAAATAATCGACGACGCCTTCAAATATGGTCTGACGGCGATTGACCTGCGGCGAACGATAGCTCGCGGCGACCCACCACAAGAACGGCAACGTGATCGCCATAACGATCCACGTCGTCAATACCGTATCGGAATGCACGGTGCCAAGCACCGGCACCTTCCAAAGAGGATGCTCTCCAATCTGTTCGTGCACGTTCCGTTATCTTCTAGCG
>JAJXXM010000455.1 GCA_021781095.1 bacterium | reverse complement strand
TAGGCCAAAAAGACGAAATCCGCCAAACGCTAGATTTGACGGACTTTTTCTGGAGCCGACGAGCGGACTCGAACCGCTGACCTGCTGATTACGAATCAGCTGCTCTACCAACTGAGCTACGTCGGCATGTGGAGACCGATCCCGGCTATTCTGCGCGACCCGCACGTTAGCCCTCCCGGTCGTGGAAGGTTCCTCGCTTCGCGTCCTCGTCGAGTTCGAGGTCGTCCAGCAGATAATAGACGATCTTGCGGTCGTCGAAACCGACCTTTGCCAGTCGCTTCCCGTCGATCTCGACGACCTCGTGAATGTGCCCGGGGACGCCGATGTAGCGGCGGTTCATCGGGCCGTACGTGGGGTCGCCCTCAGGTTTCGGCTTCGGGGTCGCCCGGACGCCCCGTAAGGGCGTCCGGTGACGATGCTCGGCCATGCTTATGGCTTCGGCGAGGCGAGACGGAACGCTTGGGCGTAGGTATGGCCGCCCTCCGGCCAACCGACCCAGATGTTGCCGTTGTGCGGATCGAAGGTGCCGGTATGCATGCCGCGCGCGATCTTGCGCTGCCCGATGAAGAGCGGCGTTCCGCCGCTGCGAATCGAGAAGAGCGTCAGCGAGGTGCCGAAGCACGCGAGCAACCGACGCCGCGCGCTAAAGCTGCATTGATCGACCTTCCCGGGAAAGCTCGCTTGGTGCAGCAGCTTGCCTTGCGTTGAATAGACGCCGAGCTTCCCGTTCTCGCCGATATCGATGATTGCGTCGTCGGCGGCATCAAAAATCAGCGGGTGGTTCCCCTTCAGCAAGGGCGTCGGCATGACGCGCTTGACGGAGAGCGTCGTGCCGTCGATTGCGGCGATCTCGCGCACGTCGGTGAGATTTTGGTAGAGCGTGTGCGTGCGCGGATTCACCGCGAGATATTCGAGTTTTTTCGCCGGCAGCGTGAGTGTTTTTAGCAGCGTCATCGAGCGTGCATCGATGACGTACAGATGCGATCCGTCGTCTTCATCGGCGTAGATGTGCTTTGTCGCCGGATCGTAAGCGATTGCGTCGACAGGGCCGCCGACGCGTACCGTGCGTAGAACGCGACCGGCGACCGGATCGACCTCGCTTACGCTCTTATCGGTTCCGTTGCCGGTAAAAACGTGACCGTTTTCGGGGTTCACCGCGACGCCGTGCAAGGGGCCGACGCGCACCGTGCGCAGCACCCGCTTGCTATCGGCATCGATCACGACGAGCTCACGCGCGCCGGAGTGCGCCGCATAGATGCGTCGGCGTTTCCCATCGGCGGTGAAATAATCGTAGTATCCCTTCCCGGGAACCTGCACTTTGGTCGAGGCCGCAACGATCGGCGGCGGTGTCATCATCGGCATAGTTGCGGGGTTCTCCCCGGCTGAAAACGAAGCCTCGTCGGCATGTTGGTAACCTTTCGAGGCAAGACGCCGCGGGTCGATCCGTCGGCCTTCGTCGCCCCAACCGCCGTTTTAATCGGCGATGTCGAAGTGGGCCCCGAATCGAGTATCTGGTTCGGTGCCGTCCTGCGCGGTGACAACGGCCCAATCCGCGTGGGAGCTCGCAGCTCCGTCCAAGATAACGCGGTCATTCACGTTACCATCGCCACGAACATCGGTGATGATGTGACGATCGGCCATGCGGCGGTCATGGAAGATTGCACCATCGAATCCAAAGCACTGATCGGCAGTAATGCCGTGCTGCTCAACGGCTGCACGATCGGCCGCGGTTCACTCGTCGCTGCCGGAAGCGTTGTCGGCGAGCGCGTGGTCGTTCCGGCGAACGTCCTCGTTGCCGGAGCACCCGCGAAGGTTAAAAAAGCGATTGAAGGCGAGGCGCGGCGTTGGATCGAGGTCGCGTCGGATGAATACATTCAACTCACGCGCGCCTACCGGTCCGAGGGCATCGGCGATCCCTCCGTGCACGAGGTGCATCCGAAGACCTAATGGAGTTTCTTCGCGACCGTATCGCTCGTTTTATCGCCGACGAAGGGCATCGTACGACCATCGACATTCACGGCGAGAACGCCGATGTCGCTGCAATTTCGTTGCGCGCGCGCGGCCAACAGATTTGGGTATCGGTCAGCGAAGACGACGACACGTTCTACGTCGTTGCAGCGATGCACGAACTGCCGCTGTGGGCTCGCGATGCGAAGCAGAATGCGGCGCTGCTGCTCGAGTTACAAGAATCGATGAAGGCGGTGAAATTTTATCCGTCACAGGATCGCACCGGCATCGTCGCTGCAGTCGAGCAGTTTTCCAGCTCTCCCGAAGAGTTCATGCAGCACTTTTGGAAGCTCGTCGAACTCGTCCGCGAGAGCGGGGCGAGCGCCGTGGCACGCATTCTCGACCGCACCGCGAGTAAATCGGCGGCAGAAAAATTTATTGACGCATTTATGCGAGGAAGCCGATGATCGAGGAAGTCGTTCGCGGCATCGAGGCCGCGCTCGACGAAGAGTGGCTGCTTCACGATCGCGACGATGATGAGGACGCATTCCGCGTTTCGTTTAAATGCGAGGGCGCGCGCTATTTTGCCATCGCCTATCGCGACGACCCAACGTTCGTCATGGTGGGATCGGGTTGGACGCTCCCCGACGATGTGGAATTTGCCGAAGCGATCGAACTCGCCAACCAACTCAACGCGCGCAAGAAGCTCGTAAAAGTTGCGATTTGGGAAGCGGAGCGCGACGTGCTCTTCACCATTGAGACGCTCGCGGCGACCGGTGACGAGATCCAGCAACACATGGAGCGCATTCTCGACGTCCTCCGCGAAACGGCGCAGAGTTTCTTTACCACGCTACGCGGCGACGAAGAACTCTAACCGACGAAGAAGATTTCGATCTCGTAGTTGTCGGGATCGACACAAAAGAGCGAGCGCGAGTTTCCGTGCGTCGCCGGCCCCGAAACCATATCAACCCGCGCCGCGCGCAGGCGGTGCGCCCACGCATCGACATCCGCTGCCGTTCCCGCCTCGAACCCGAAAGAGAACTTCCCTCGCTCCGACGGCGGGCGTTCTTTGAGCTCCAACGTAAATGCGGGCCAGCGTACCGTCACGGTATCGGCGATGCGTTGGGTTGGGAGGCCGAGGACGTCGCGGTAGAATCGCTCGGAGGTCTCGATATTCGAGACGCCGAGTACCAACCGCGTGAGCGTCATGGCAGACGTCGCGTTCATAGGCGGGCGATTCTATGGGGCCGGGTAGTTCGCCTCGTCGCCGTACGGCTGGAAGAGCGTGTACTCCGCCTCGAAACGGAGGTTCACTTTCCCGGTCGGGCCGTTCCGGTGCTTAGCGATGATGAACTCGGTGAGTTCGGCGTCGGCCGCCTCCTTGTTGTAGTAACCCTCGCGATAGAGGAAAGCGACGAAGTCGGCTTCCTGTTCAAGCGAGCCGGAATCGCGCAGGTCGGCGAGCATCGGGCGCTTTTCGTTGCGCGTCTCGACGCCGCGGTTGAGCTGCGCGAGCGCGATAATCGGCACGTCGAGATCCTTCGCAGTTACCTTGAGCGTCCGACAGATCTCGCTAATCTCTTCGTTGCGGTTCATCTGTCGTTGCATCGAGCTCGGGTGCAAGAGCTGTAGGTAGTCGATAAAAACCGCGCCGAGCCCACGCGTCGCCTTGAGCCGCCGACAACGGCTGCGCAGTTCGCTCACGCTCAAACCACCCGAATCATCGAGGTAGATCGGCAGCGCATCGAGTTCGTCCATTACCTTCGGAATGCGCCCCCAATCGCGATCGCCGATATTACCGCGTCGAATATCGTGCATCGAGATGCGCACCGTTGCCGAGAGCAGGCGCAACACCAACTCGCTATTCGACATTTCGAGCGAGAAGAACGCAACCGGCTGCCCCGCGCTGCGCGCCGCCGCCATCGCCATGTTCAGCGCAAAGGAGGTCTTGCCCATGCCGGGGCGTGCCGCAACGATAACGAAATTTCCGGGCTTGAAACCCGTCGTGATGGCATCGATATCGGGGAAGCCCGTCGTCACGCCGCTTAACTCGCCACGTCGATAATAATACTCTTCGAGTTCGTCGAGCGCGGGCTTCATCAGCGAGCCGACATGAGCGAAATCCCCGCCCATCTGCCGCTGACTGATCGAGAAAATCATCTGTTCGGAGCGATCGATCGCGCCTTCGACATCCTCTTCAGCCTCGAAGCCGGTCTGCACGATCTCGGTTCCGGCGTGAATCAACGAGCGCAGCGTCGATTTCTCGCGCACCAGCTTCGCATAATAGGCCGCCGAGGCAGCAGTTTGCACCGAATTGACCAGCGTGCCGAGAAAGGCCGGGCCGCCGACGCGTTCGAGCGCTCCACGCCGTTTCAGTTCCTCAGCGAGTGTGATGCGGTCGAGCGGTTCGTTTCGTTCGTAGAGCGCGAGCAGCGCCGAAAAAATCGTTTCGTGGGCGTGAACGTAGAAATCGCTCGCGCGCACGATCTCCGTTATCGTTCCCATGATCTCGCGGTCGATTAGTACCGAGCCGATACAGACGCGCTCCGCGTCGACGTTCTGCGGTGGGATGCGTTCGACGGTGCGAGCGAGATCGGGTTGCGCGAAACTCATGGCCTGTTAGTTCCCGCGGGAGGCTGTGGAACGCTTGCGAGTCTTAACCGAAACGGGGCTCTTTGTTGCGAACAACTTCGGCGCACGCTTGATGCGAAGGGCGCGCAACACCTCGCCGATATCGTGCGCCGCGACGACATCGATCCCCGAGAGCCGCGCATCGATCTCGCGTGCATTCTCCGCCGGCAGAACGATGGCGCGCATGCCCGCCTGACGCGCGGCGTAGAGTTTCTCGACGACGCCGCCGACGCCGCGCACCTTTCCCGCCAGCGAAAGTTCGCCGGTCACCGCGACATCCTGCGGGAGCGGCACACGCGCGAGTGCGGAGTAGAGCGCGAGCAAAATCGCGAGCCCCGCGGAGGGGCCGTCGATATTTCCGCCGCCGATCACGTTGACATGCAGGTCGAAGTCGGCGGGGTCGGTGCCGAGCAACGAACGCAGTACGCTGCCCGCGTTAAAGACCGAGTCGCGCGCCATCGTTCCGGCGGTCTCGTTAAAACGCACGCTCCCCTTGCCCGGCGCCGAGGCGGGGAAGGCGAGTGCCTCGATTTCGATGAGGCTGCCGACGTGGTGGAGCACCCCTAACCCGAAGGCTTTGCCGATCTCGCGGCGCGCGCGCGCGCGTGCCGGCGTATGGGCGACGAATCGGCCACTACGCAGCACCGCTTGCAGATCGTCCTGCGCGATCGTGACGTGGGCGGGGAGCGCATCGGCGCGTCGCTTCCCGGCGCTGCTCCGTGCGAGCGCCACGCCGTAGGCGTCGGCGACGAGTTGCACCGCCTTGCGCCCCTCGATGGTGTAGGTCGCGATCTGCTGTGCGATTCCGCGCGCTGCCGTCGCGCCGAGCCGCCGCATCGCTGCCTGCGCGATGGTAACGATCTGGTTCTGGGTGAGCGGCGAAAAATAGAGCTCGGCGCAGCGCGAACGAATCGCCGGGTCGATCTCGTCGGGCTCGCGCGTCGTCGCGCCGATGAGAATGAAATCGGCGGGCGCGCCTTCGCGAAAGAGGCGCTTCACGTACTCCGGCACGTTGGGCGCACTCTCGTCGAAGTACGATGATTCGAAGTGCACGCGTTTATCTTCGAGCACTTTGAGCAGCCGTGTCTGCAGCACCGGGTCGAGCTCGCCGATCTCGTCGATGAAGAGCACGCCGCCGTGCGCGCGCGATACGAGCCCCAATTTCGGTTCGGGGATGCCGCTCTCGGCAAATTCGCGGCGGCTGCCCTGATAGATCGGATCGTGCACGCTGCCCAAGAGCGGGTTGGTCGTCTCGCGCGGATCCCAGCGCAACGTCGT
>JAJXXM010000363.1 GCA_021781095.1 bacterium | reverse complement strand
AATAATCCGAGTGCACTGAAACGTTTCTGCAAAATGGTTCTCCTGAATGGTAGAAGTGAAGCAACGCGCGAGCCCCCGGCCCCGCGCATGGGCCATTCTACCCCAAAAGAGTTAACTAAACGTAAAGCGCATTAAGATTCTAACGCGACACCGGGTTAAGGGCGTTAAGAACGCCCAGCGACTTACCCCTCGCGGATGGCGTTGGCGAAGAGATAGAGCCCGAGCATGCTCAAGTGCGGGTCCACGATATCGATCGCGGGGCACGAGCGCGCGACGACCTCGGCGAGCCCACCGGTCGCGATGACCCGCGTCCGCCCACCCAATTCCTCGCTGAAGCGCTCGACGACGAGCCGGGTCGCCCCGACGACTCCGAGCATGATGCCGGACTGCAGCGCCTCGACGGTATTGCGGCCGATCGCACGCTGCGGCGGTTCGAGGGCGATCTGCGGAAGCTTCGCGGTCCGCCCGACGAGCGCGTCGATCGAGACGTTGATCCCCGGCGCGATCGCCGCACCCAAAAAGGCGCCCGCGCGCGAGACCGCCGTGAAGACCGTCGCGGTGCCGTACGACGCGATGATCAGCGGCGTGCCGTAGCGCGACGCGCCGCCGATTGCCGCGGCGACGAGATCGGCACCGACCTCGGCCGCGCGCTCGCTCTCGATCTGAATGAGCCGTTGCTTTTCGGGCGCGAGCATCGTGGGCGCGAGACTGAAGAAGCGTTTGCAGGCGCCGACGAGAGCGAAATCGAGTTTCGGAACGACGCTCGCAACGACGATCCGATCGATCGAGCGCAGATCGAGTTTCGCAACCGCAAAGAGTTGCGTGATAAATACGCCGAGCTCGTCGGGAGTGCGATCGATCGAGGTACGCACGCGCCACATGTGCAGCACCGATCCATCTTCGTCGAGGATGCCGAACTTGGTCTCGGTATTCCCAACGTCGATCGCCAACAGCACTATGAATTTCCTTTCAGCAATGGTTCCAGAGCGTCGAGCAGACGCCCGGCGAGCGCGCGCTTGTTCGCGCGCCCGAGATCGACGCGTTCGCCCGAACGCAAGAGCAGGAGCAAACGATTCTCTTGCAAGCCGAAGCCCGCGCCGCCGCGGACGTCGTTGAGCACGATCGCATCGAGCTTTTTCCGCTCCATTTTTTCGCGCGCGTGGAGTTCGTGATCGTTGGTCTCGGCGGCGAAACCGACGACGCACCGCGATCCGCCGGCGGCGACGATCGCGGCGAGAACGTCGGGCGTTCGCTCCAAATCCACGTGCAGCGTTTCGTCGCTCTTCTTCCGCTTCTCGGCGGATATCTCGCTCGGCCGCCAATCGGCAACGGCGGCTGCGGCGATCGTCAGGTCGCATTCACGGCTCTCGCGCAGGGCGAGGTCGAGCAACTCTCGTGCGGTTCCAAAGCGTTCGGTACGCACCCCGTGCGGCGGAGCCAGCAGCGTCGGCCCCAAAAGCAAGGTGACGTTCGCGCCGCGCCGTGCCGCTTCGTCGGCGAGCGCGATTCCGGTCGCGCCGGTCGATGCGTTGCCGATAAAGCGCACCGGATCGAAGGGCTCCTGGCTCGGCCCGGCGGTCACGAGCACGCGTTTTCCCACGAGCGATCTGCGGCGCGCGCGCGCGTTCTGTATCGCCTCGAGCAGACGCTCCTCCGATGCGAGCCGCCCGACGCCATGCTCGCGTTCGGCGAGAAATCCGGACTCCGGTTCGACGATTTCGTAGCCGCGCGCTTGCAGCGTCGCGATATTTTCCGCGGTCGTTGCGTTTTCGTACATCGCGGCGTTCATCGCCGGTGCGAGCAGAATCGGGATGCGCGCGGCGAGCAACGCGGTGGTGGCGAGATCGTCGGCGATACCGGCGCGTAGTTTCGCAAGAATATTCGCCGTTGCGGGAACGACGATCGCGAGTTCGGCTTCGCGCACGAGCCGTATATGCGGGATCCGCTCGGGAGCATCCCAGAGCGAGCTGTAGACCGGGCGCGCGGTGAGCGCGGCGAACGTGAGCGGCGCGATAAAGCGTTCGGCGTCGGCGGTGAGAATGACGTCGACGGTCGCGCCCTTCTGCACCAGCGTACTCGTGAGCGCCGCCGCCTTATAGGCCGCGATCCCACCGCTCACCACCAACAGGATGCGCGCGCCGTTCATTGCGGAAACCACAGGTTGTCGAGCAAGCGCGTTCGGCCGAAATGTGCGGCGGCGATCGCGAAGGCATTCGCGCGCAGCGTGGCGAGCGGCGCGAAACTCTCCGCATCGACGCAGGCGAGATAATCGAGTTTTCCCGGCGCTTCGAGCACCGCACTCGCTTCGGTGCGAGCGACCTCGACGGAGCGCCCCGCCTGCAAGAGTTCGACGAAGCGTCGCAACGTGCGATGCAACGACGGCGCCGCGCGCCGCTCGCGTTCGTCGAGATAGACGTTGCGCGACGACATCGCGAGCCCGTCGGTCTCGCGCACCGTCGGCACGATGCTCACCGTGCAATCGAAGGCGAGATCGCGCACGAGCCTGCGTAGCACCGCGCTCTGCTGCGCGTCTTTCTGCCCGACGTAGAGCCGCTGCGGTGCGACGAGGTGCAAGAGTTTGCCGACCACGGTCGCGACGCCGCGGAAATGCCCCGGGCGGAGCGCGCCTTCGAAGCCTTGGGCGACCGACCCGACGTCGATCGTGGTGGTGAAACCCTCGGGATAGATCTCCGTCGCATCCGGGGCGAAGAGCAGGTCGACGCCGGTCGCGGCGAGCTTCTCGCGGTCCCCCTCGAGATCGCGCGGATACCGCGCGAGATCCTCGCCCGCGCCGAATTGCAGCGGATTGACGAAGACCGAGGCGACGACGGCGGCATTCTGCGAGCGCGCGAAGCGCACGAGGTCGAGGTGCCCCTCGTGGAGCGCGCCCATCGTCGGGACGAAACCCAGCGTCGGAGGGGCCCCGCGGCGCCAGGCGCGCAGTTCCTCGACCGTCGTCGCGAGTTGCACGTTAGGGGCGCACGAGAACGCGCAGCGCCGTGCGCCCGACGATAAACGCCGTCCCGGGCTCGATCCGTACCGTCCCGGCGATCTTCGCGCCCTCCACCCGGGTGCCGTTCCGGCTCTCAAGATCGGAGAGCACCAGGGCATCGCCGTCGACCCGGATGCGGGCGTGGGCACGCGAGACGTAGCGGTCGAGCGCGAGGCACGCCTGTGCCGCCGCATCATCGCGACCGATCGTGATTTCGGAATCGAATTCCCACCGCTGGCCGTCGAGCGGCCCGCTGACAACTTCAAGCACCAACATCGTTCTGTCGCGAGCGCTTCTCGCTCGGGGCCTCGCGCTCCCCGTGCCGGCCGCGCCACCCTTCACGGTAGCCTAACAAATCCGGCCGCCGGGCCGATGATTGGAGAAGAGTGACGATGAGCGACCGAATCGACGAGCTAATGCAGCTGGTCGACGTAGAACCCGACGCCCTGCGTGAAGCCGAATTCGCGCAGGCGCAGGCGATTTTAGAGAACCTGGTCGGCAAGACGATCGCCGACATCGAGGTGGAGGAGACGCGCATCGTGCTCACCACCGCCGAGGGCAATCGCTTCTTTTTCTACGGTTTTCTCGGCGGCTCCGAAGACGAAGCCACGTAGCGCGCGATATCGGTGCCATCCTGCGCCGAATATTGCGTGAACGCGATGCCATGCGCGTACAGCTTCGCCGTCGCATCGTAAAACGAAAGCACGACGCGGCCGCGCACCAATAACTGACGCCCCTCATCCCCCGGAAGCGAGAAACGCAAGACGACGTGTTGCCCCGCCGGAAGATCGGCGCGCGTCGAGACGCGCATGCCGCCGCCGCCCAAATCGAGCGCACGTGCAGGCACAACCAGCTCCAATCCCGGGACGATCAGCGTCACCGGTAACGCAATCTCGACGCGTGCGTGGCGCCGTTGCTGGGCATGGCTGCCTTGTATGTTCACGGAGGCCCAATCGCTTCTGCGTCGAGGGCGACGAGCCTTTATTCCGCCGTTGCTTCCATCGTTGCGCGCGCTGCCGCGAGCGCCCCAAGATAGCCGTGGATGGCGTTGACGCCGCCCTGTACGTAGAGTTCGTATGGTTCGCGTAACGGTGCGTCGCAGGAGAGCTCGATGGTCGCACCCGCGACGAAGGCTCCGCCCGACATGACGACCGGATCGCGATAGCCCGGCACCGCGCCCGGCTCGGGGCGAAAGCGCGCGTTGATCGGCAGAATGCTTTGCAAGCCGCGCGCGAAGCCCAGCACACGCTCGCGGCTGCCCAGGGCGATCGCCTGCACGATATCGGTGCGCCGACTCCCCGGTGCGGGATCCACGCGATACCCGAGTTCGGAGAACAGGGCGGCCGTAAAATCAAGCGTTCGTAAAGCGGCCTCGACGATGCTCGGTGCCTGGAAAAGCCCTTGAATAAAGGCTTTCCCGAATCCGAGCGTCGGCCCCAACGCATCGCCGAGCCCCGGTGCGTAGAGTGCCGAGGCGATGCGCTCGACCAGATCCGCGCGCCCCACGCAATAGCCGCCGGTCGGTGCGAGCGCGCCGCCGAGATTTTTAATGAGCGATCCCATCGCGAGATCGGCGCCGACGTGCGTCGGCTCGCGCTCTTCGACCAACTCGCCGTAGCAATTATCGACGAGGATCGGAAGATCGTCGCGCAGCGCGCGAATCGCGGCGAACGCGCGCTCCAATTCTGCGATCGAAAGGCTCGGCCGCGTGGCGTACCCGCGCGAGCGTTGCACGAAGATCGCACCGCGATCGATCGTGCGCAGCTCGCGTTCGACGGCATCGCTATCGATCGTCCCGTCGGAACGCAAAGCGATTTCGCGATATGCAAATCCACCGGTCGTCGCAAGCGAATCGGGGGCGTCGTAGATCGCGTTGCGCAAGGTATCGTAGGGGCGCCCCGCAATGGCGAGCAACGTGCCGCCGCGCGGCACGCAGGCGCGCAAAGCGAGCGCGATAGCGTGCGTTCCGCTAGCGATGGAGATGCGCGCGAGCGCGCGTTCGGCACCGAACAGGCGCCGCAACAGCGATTCGTAGGCACCGCGCGCGGCATCGTCGTACCCGTAGCCGCTGCTTCCCGCCAGTTCGCTCTCGGCGATGTCTTCTTCGAGAAACGCCTGCAATACGTTCATCGTAACGGCTCGTTGTGCCGGATAGTGAAGGCTCCCGACGCGCTCCCAGGCGCGCTCGGCCGCGCGCACGAGCGTCCCGGTAAAGCCGAAGCGTTCGCAAAGTTCGACGATCATGGGAGACCGGCTTCGTGACGTTCGTACGCGCGTACTGCCGGCAACCACAATGCCGTCGCAACCGCGAGATTGACGAGCAGCAGGATCGGTGCCCGCCAATCCAGCGTCGCGAGATAGACCGAGAGCGGTGCCGGAATCGAGGAGGGCACGTAGAACGCCGCGCGCGCCACCCAGCCGGCGGCGACGACGGCATAGGTGATGCTCGCCAACAGCATGGGAATTCCGATAAACGGGAGCGCGAGAAAGGGATTGGCGACGATCGGCAGCGTGAAGAGCAACGGTTCGTTCGCGTTGATCAGTGCGAACGGAAGCGTGGCGCGGCCGATACGGCGCAGCCGCGGCAGTTTCGAGCGCGCGAGTAGCGCGGCGAGCGGCAACGTCGCGCCCGCACCGCCCGGAAAGACGAAGAGAAAGAGCGAGACGACGACGATGTGCGGCAGCGGGGCGTGCGCGGCGAAGGCGTGCGTATTGACCGCTTGCAACGAAAGATAGACCGGCGTCACGACGCCTGCGAGCAAGGCGGGGCCGTGAATGCCGATGCACCAGAGCGCCGTTTCGAGAAAGACGATCGCCAGCAACGCGATATAGGTATCGCCGAGATGCGCGAGCGGGGAGAGCGCCGCTGCGACGAGCGCGCCGGCATCGAACCCAAGCGC
>JAJXXM010000287.1 GCA_021781095.1 bacterium | reverse complement strand
GTAATCCCCAGTTCGCGCAGGCGCGTGTTTTCGAGTGCCGAGTAGCGCGGCCGGCGCGCGCCTGCCTTCCATTCGCCGCTGCTAATCGCGTCGAGCGGCGCGTCGATCCCCGCCTGGCGCAACGCTTCGGCGGCAAAATCATACCAACTCACCGGCCCGACATTGCACGCATGCACGACGCCGCGTGCGTTTGTCTCCAACAGCGCGCGCAGCGCCTCGGCGAGATGCCCGGCGTAGGTCGGCGAGGCAACCACATCGCTTACCACGCGCCCGCGCTCCCCGGCGCGCGCCTGCGCGATCAGGCGATCGATGAACGTGTAGCCCTTCGTCGCCGATGGGCGCACGCCGTAGACGCCGCAGGTCCGCACCACCAGCGCATCGCTGCGTAGCCGCTCTACCAGCAGCTCGCCCGCGTATTTCGAGAGCCCGTAGGCGCTGATCGGGTGCGCGCAATCGTTCTCGCTATACGGCCATTCGGTCGCACCGTCAAAAACGTAATCGGTGCTGATCGTTACGAAGCGCTTCCCGCTCTGCGCGCAGAGTTCGGCGAGCCGCTCCACCGCCACGGCATTCATGCGCAGCGCCGTCTCCACTTCGCTCTCGCAGCGATCGACGTTATGGAACGCCGCGCAGTTGACCACGACTTCCGCATCGCTGCCTGCAATCGCCGCGTCCATCGAGGCAGGCACCGCGAGATCGACGGTATCGTGCCCCGGCGCAACGATGCGATCCCCGCTCCACCGGCGACGAATCTCGCTGCCGAGTTGCCCCGAGCCGCCGATCAAGAGCACGCGCATCAGGCGTGAACGCGAGGGCGACCGCCCTTGGAACCGTTTTTTCGAGCGGCTTCGCGCTTGGCTTCGCTGCGAACGGAACCCCCAATTTTTCCAATCTCGCTCATCCAACGACGATTACCGAAGACTCCTTCGATCAAACTCGGAACGTAATGATCGACGTCGATGGATTCCCAATGTAAACTGTCTCCCGGTCCCCATATTTCAACTTCCGCTGCTTGTGCGGGGGTCGCATTCTCAAGTCCCTGAAGTAGTTTTCTTGGGATCACGATTTCTACGCCGGTAGCCAGCGCGATTACAAACGCATCTTTTCCAGGACGATATTTCGCGGAAACGGCTCGTGGGCGCAACCCCTCGCGTACCTTCGCCGCAGCAATCGCCGCTTCGATTTGCTCGTCGCTCGTAACGATACGTGCTCTTTTGATCACGGGTGCATCTTCTCCCAAGCCTCGACGAGAACGTCATAGTTGTCGCGCGCGGCTGCTAAGATTTTGGTAACATCACTTCGTTTTGCATTGGCGGGTCGGATACAATCGTCGCGATTCGACAACGCCACGGCTCGGCCAGCCAGCAGATCGACCACCACGCGAACTCCTGCGTAAAGGCCGTGAACGTGGCGCGGCTCGTGATCGCTAGGGAACAGCTGGAATACAATCCCGCCGATCCGAACGCTGCTCACGGGTACATTATAACCCAAGCACGTTTGGGATACAAGGCTGGGATCCACGCATCAGGCGCGCCTCCGCCGCGCCTGCGCGGCGATCGCGATGCCGACCACCAGCACCATCAGCGCGTTCCCGGCAATCATCTCGCTCACCACGAACGCCGGGCTCGGGTGGCGCACCACGATCGCTACGAGCGTGAGCCCGGTAACGAGTAACTGTGGGATCGCGAAGCCCAGCCGATGCGTCGCCAGCCCGTAGGTCACCAACGCGGTGGTCATCGCGAGCAGCGCCATCGCCGCGGCATAGCCTTGCATCAACGGCAGTGCCGCATCGAACGCCGCGCCGACGAGCACGTGCAGCAACAGCAGCCCCGCGTAGTGATAGGCGACCACCGCCGCCACGCCGATGCCCGCAGTCGCCGCGAGCACCAACGCGAGGACGCGTCGCGTGCTCTCGCCGCGCGCCGCGCGATGCGTGAAGTGCGGCAGCAACACCGTCGGCGCGAACCCGATAAAATAGAGCACGATTTTTCCGCCGAGCGATGCCGCCGCATAGAGTCCCGCGTCGTGCGCGTTGAAATAATGCTTCACCAAAATGACGTCGGCGGAGCCCATCACCACGCCCGCAATCGCCGATGCCGCCGATCCACCGAGCGTCGCGCGAACGCGCGGCCAATCGATGTGCGGCGCGCTTGCGGCGATGCCGCGATACCGGCCGAGCAGCACGAAGACGATCGCCGCCGCACCGATGCCCGCACCGAGCATAAACGCCGCGAGCCCGCCGAAGAGCCCCAACCCCAGCAGTACCGCTGCGCCGAGCAACAGTACTTTGCCGATCCCTTCGCCGAACATCGAAACGCCGAAGAGCGTGAACGCGTGCGTCCCTTGGCAGAACGCCCGCAGCGAACCGGAGAGCGTCGCAAACCCGACGCCGACCCCCACCACCACCACCGCCCACGCCGGTTCGTGAATGAACGCGCCGATCGGCACCGCGAAGATCGCCGCAAGTAATGCCGAGATCAGCGCGATCGTTCCGAAGATGCGCACGATATACTCGGCGAATCCGCGCAGGTGGCTCGCATCGTGCAACGCGTGGAATTCCGCCGCGTAGCGCGCGATCACCGGGGAGAGAATCGCGACCGGCTGCGATGCGAGCAGATAGATCGAAATCAGCGCGTAGAGCGCGCCGTACTCGGCGACGCCGAGCGCGCGCCCGGCAATCGCATGAAAGAGAAACCCGCCGAGGTTCATCGCCATCGTGGCGGCAAACACGATCGCGCCCGACGAGAGCAGCGATGGGCGCGAAGCGGGAGTATTGGCAGTGGCGGCGTTCACGCCGGGCTTCATTCCCGCCCTCAAGATGGATGCCTTGGGAAGAGGAGGCCCTAAAAGAGGATTAGCGCTTGCCTCCTTTAAACCGCCGGGAACGCTCCGAAGGTGGACACTTTTGAAAGGACGACCGTCATGAAGAAGCTCGCGTTTTTCGCCTTTGCGGCAGCGGCGCTCTTCGTCGCGTGCGGCGGACACGGGGGCTCCTCGCTCCCCGCGACCAACCCGTCGCCCGCCACGCAATCGACGACCGCGCCGTTGGGCGCGAGCGCGACGACGGTCACCTTTGCCGCCATCGCCTCCGGTGCGACCGGCACCGTCGGCCTCCCGGCGACCACCTCGGGCAGCGCGACTGCCACGCTCGTCCTCCAGAACGCCCCGCCCGCGGGCGTCGCCGTCCCCAGCTCGCTTCACCGGCGAACGATCGCCTCGCTCGGCGGTACCGTCAGCGCGCTCGCCTACGTCACGCTCACCGTCAACGCCGGCGTGACGATCGGCGAGACCCCGTCCTTCACGTTCACCTTCCCGGCGGGCATGCTCGCCGGCACCGGCTACCTCGCCTTCTACGATCCCACCAACGCGGCGGCAGGCTGGCAACAAGTCGGCGGCCCGATATCCGCGAGCGGCACCTCGATCGCCTTTTCCGCGACGGCGCTCTCGCCGCCGGTCGCGCTCGCTGCGAACGCCACCTACGTGTTCGCCATTGTCGTGAGCGCCTCGGTGCTTCCGGTTGCGACGCCGGCGGATTGCCCCGCCTATACGCCGTCGACCAACGGCGTGCCGTTGAATATCACCGACGATGCGGGCATCGCGGGCGCGCAGCTGCTCGTCTATCCGACCGATGCCACCACCAACATGTTTCTCAGCGCCGACGGCACGTTTGATTCTGCCGTTCCGGTTGCGTTGCCGGCGGCGTGCTTCAGCACGACGACGGGATCGGCCGGAAAGCAGCCGCTGCTCATTCCTAACGGCACCAAGGGCGGACGCGTCTATTTCGTCTACGCGCCCTATACGCCGGGAACCACGACCGCACCCAACCCCATGAGCGGCGGCAACACAAGCGGCCCGCCCGGAACCGGTGGCGGCATGCTTGCAAACTATCCTTGGGACTTCATCGAATACGGTACGAACCAAAACGGAACGACCGACGATACCTCGCAAGTCGTCGCACTGGGGCTGCCGTTAGAGCTCTCGACCGGTGCGACGCCCTTGCCCGCCACGACGCCGGGGCCGATGCCCACCGCACCGCCGCCGGGCGTCATGCCGGTGCCCTGCCCGACGCAACCGCCGAGTTCGGGATACGTCGGCGTCACCAGCTGCAATTTTGCAAATATCTTCTACGCAATCCAGAACGTGCCGAATTACAACGCGAACGTCCTTGCATCGGCATTCCCGACGAGCACGAGCAACGTCCTCGATCTGCGCGTGATCTCTCCCGGTGAATCGGCGCAGATCACCTCGTTCCAATGGAACTTCTTCAATCTCGCAAGCTACATCCCATCGCCAACGCCGGCGTACTGCCCGAACTCGACGCCCTACGGCTACCTGAGCTGCGTGATGGCGAGTTACCAGGCACAAGGGCGCATGTTCACTAGCGTGATCCCCGGTGCCGGGCCCGTCAAAGCCGGCGCAACGCCGGGGCCGGATTACGTTACCGGCGATTACTATTGCGTCACCTCCGACGGCGCGCAAAACTTCATCTTCACCGATGTCGGAAATTCCTCGAGCGCGACGTGTAGCTCGCCCCCTAATACCAACGTCTCGCCGAACCCGTTTCACATGAACGTGTATAACGTGATCGAAGGCGTTCCGCCCGGCCCCGATAACAACAATCAAGGGACGTGCAAGCCGGCGATCCTGTTGCAGCAGCCGTGGGGATTGGCGAACGTCGACAACACGACCGAAGCAAAAACCGCCGGATTTGGTTTGACGGGGCACCTTTTTGCCAACGACGATGCGTTTGCGCTATGGAAAGGGCTCATCGCCGATATCGTTTACGGCACGACGCAATCGACCACGCAGATCCATCCGGTCGGCGCCGTGACTCCGCCGCCCGCGAGCCTCGGAGAGCTCTTCCAAGATCCGCTCTACGACCAATACGATTACATCTTGCATCAATATTTCGATAACGGTTTGAGTTATGGATTGGCCTACGACGATCTGTACACGCTCGAATCGGGCGTGAATTGGAATATCGGAGATTCCATCGACGTGCGCATCAACGCAGTACCGCAGACGGCGAGTGCGATCGTCCCGCCGCTTCCCCAAGCGGTTCCAACGCCGTGCCCCGCGCTGACTCCGGGAGTAGGGAGCTTCTAAGCGAGGAGCTCCCCCCAGGGCCTACGCGTGGGCGCGCGAATGCAGCAGGCTGTGAAGGTTGAAACGCTGCCTATCCCCGGCGCCCTCTTGCTGCGCCCGCGCATCTTTACCGACGAACGCGGCAGCTTTCGCGAGAGCTTCAGCGTGGAGCGCTACGCGAATGCCGGGATCACCGAGCGCTTCGTACAGGAGAACGTCTCGCTCTCGCGCTACGGCGTTTTGCGCGGCCTTCACGGCGATCCGCGCATGAGCAAGATCGTGCAGGTGCTCGCGGGACAGGCCTACGACGTCATCGTCGACGCGCGCCCCGGCAGCGGCACGTTCGGGCAGTGGTACGGCTGCGATCTCCGCGCCGATGAGGGCACCCAGGTCTACATCCCCGCCGGGTGTCTGCACGGCTTCCTTTCGCTCGCCGAGGGCACCGTGCTGCACTATCTCCAGAGCGCGCTCTACGATCCGAGCACCGAATTTGGGGTCGCGTGGAACGACCCCGCGATCGGGATCGCGTGGCCGCTAGCGACCCCGCCGATTCTCAGCGCGAAGGACGCCGCGAACCCCCCGCTGCGCTAGTTGCCGCGCCGGTGTCACGCCGAGTAGCTGCCGCAGGCAGCGTATCGAGGCGCCGCAACAGCACCGGTGTCACGCCGAGTAGCTGCCGTAGGCAGCGTATCGAGGCGCCGCAGCAGCACCAGTGTCACGCCGAGTAGCTGCCGCAGGCAGCGTATCGAGGCGCCGCAGCAGCCACGGTGTCACGCCGAGTAGCTGCCGCAGGCAGCGTATCGAGGCGCGCGAAAAGTGCTCCCTCGATACGCCGCT
>JAJXXM010000438.1 GCA_021781095.1 bacterium | reverse complement strand
TTTCCAGGGGTTGATGAACGCGAGGATCCGTTCGCGTTGGTAGGAATGCGCGAAAATCGAATACACGACGAACGGCGCGGTGGAGAAAATACCCATCAGGAGGTGCGGAATGCGCGCACCCGCGACGAAGAGCATGATGAAGCCGATCGCCACGATGATTCTCGCGGTTCCCATATCGGGCTCGCGTTGAATCAGCAACGCGACGACGAAGACCGCGCCGAGTAAGGGAACGACGCCGCGAGTGAGCGAGCGAATGCGTTCGCCCATATCGGCGAGCCGAACCGCGAGAAAGAACACCAGCGTGAGCTTCGCGAACTCCGAGGGTTGAATGGAGAGCGAGGAGAGCCCGAGCCAGCGCCGCGAGCCGTTCACGCTCGCACCGAGATGCGGCACGAGCACCGCCACCAGCGCGAGTGAGGTGGCGATAAAGAGCGCGGGGGCGTAGGTACGCAATTTCGTATAGTCGATGCGGAAGGCGCCCCACGCGGCGACGCAACCGACGCCGAGCCACATCAGCTGGCGTTTGAAAAAATACGCAACGTCGTGATGCACGGCGTACGCCGTCGTGCTCGACGCCGAGAAGACCATCACCATGCCGATCGCGACCAAGCAGGCGACGCTGATGAACAGGATCGCATCGGGCGGCGCACTTTCGTACGCACGCGGAGCGCGCCGTTCGGGCTTGCGCGAGAGGCGCGGCGGCGGCGCGATGCGCGCGGCGTTACGCACGGACACCTCCGGAGAGCGCGCGCACCGCGGCGGCAAAGCGTTCGCCGCGATCTTCTGCAGAACGGAACATATCGAACGAGGCGCAGGCCGGCGAGAGCAGGACGGCGTCGCCCGGGCGAGCGAGTTCGCGCGCGCGCTCCACGGCCGCTTCCATCGTTTCGGCACGCTCGCAGGGCACGCGCCCCGCAACCGCCGCGATCATTTCACCCGCCGCTTCGCCGATCGCCAGCACCGCACGCGCGTGCCGCGCGAGCGCGTCGCCGAAGGCACCGAACGCCGTGCCCTTCGCGCGCCCGCCGACGATCGCGATGACGGGGCCAGCGAACGCTTCGAGCGCGGCGATCGCCGCTTCGGGGTTGGTCGCTTTCGAATCGTCGATATAGCGAACGCCCGCGATCTCCGCGACGGGCTGCAGGCGATGCGCCATTCCGGTAAAGCTCCGCAACGCTGCCGGGAATACGTGCGGATCGGCGCCGAACGCGAGCGCTGCGGCGAGCGCCGCCATCGCGTTGGCGAGATTATGGCGCCCCAAGAGCGGCACGTCGGAGATTTCGGCGAGCACGTTTCCCGCCCGCGTATCGACGATGCTCTCGCCGTGAAGCGCGATGCGCGCGTCGGGCTCGACGAGCGAAAAATCGATCGTCGTCATCTTCTCGGCGACGCTGCGTGCGAAACACCAAATGCGTTGGTCGTCGCGGTTGGCGACGAGCGCATCCCGCGCCCCGGCATTTTCGACGATACGAAACTTCGCCGCGGCGTATTCATCCATCGATCCGTACCGGTCGAGATGATCGGGCGAGAGATTGAGCAGCACCGCGACGCGCGGATGAAAGCGATCGATGCTTTCGAGTTGGAACGAGGAGAGCTCCGCGACGATGGCATCGAGCCCGTCGGGAAGCACTTCGCGAATCAACGGAGCGCCGATATTCCCGCCGAGTGCCGTCTTTTTACCGGCGGCACGGAGCAGGTGCGCGAGCAGCGCGCTCGTCGTGGATTTTCCCTTCGTTCCGGTGACGCCGAGAATCGGCGCGCGCGCGAAGCGGGCGGCGATTTCGACCTCGCCGAGAACGGTGCAGCCCTTGCCCCAGGCCATCCTCACCGGGAGCGCGCTCGGCGGAACGCCGGGCGAGAGCACCGCGATTTCGTCGCCGCGGAGCGCTTCGCGCAGGGCATCGGTCGAGACGAAGGGCACCCCGAGCTCGGCGACGTGCGCGATCGCATCGGGGATGCGCTCGGGTGATTGGTCGGTTGCGAGCACCTCCCACTGCCGCTCGCGCAGCACTTCGCAGGCGGCGATACCGCTCTTCCCGAGGCCGATCACCAGGGCACGTTGCACTGCGTCGCTCATTTTGCGATCCACCAGCCGAGCGCCGCGAGAACCGTCGAGATGCCCCAAAAACGCGTGGTCACTTCGAGTTCGCTCATGCCGCCGAGTTCGAAATGATGGTGCAGCGGGCTCATGCGAAAGATGCGCTTCCCGCGCGTCGCTTTAAAATAACTGACTTGAAGAATCACCGAGAGCGCTTCGGCGGCGAAGATGCCGCCGACGAGCACGAGCAGCAGCATCTCGCCTTCGGCGATCGCGACGCCGGCGAGCAACGCACCGAGCGCGAGCGATCCGGTATCGCCCATAAACATCTTCGCCGGATGGCGATTGTAGAGCAGAAACGCGAGGCAGGCGCCGAGCCCGAGCAGCGCAACCATCGTCGGCTGCGGGAGCACGTGCGCGAAACCCAACGCCGCGAAGGCCGCGAGCGGCGCCACCATCGAACCGGCGGCGAGCCCATCGAGGCCATCGGTGAGATTGACGGCGTGAATCGTTCCGGTTACGGCGAGCGTCCCGAGCAAGAGCCACCAGAGATAGGGCACCGTCCAATGCCACGTTCCGATGGCGAGCAACGTCTGCCGCGGGAACTCGGCGTACGAACTATCGAGCCGCGTGAGAAAGAGCAACGCGACGACTGCGGTGAGCAGCAGCTTCGTGCGTGCCTTCAAACCCGCGTTTTTGCCGCGGAAAATGCCGAGCAAATCGTCGATCGCGCCGATCGCCGCGCAACCGAGCACGAGAATGAGAAACTCGCCGAGCATCGGCACCTGCAGATCGAGCGCGAGCGGCAGCACGGCGATGGCGAAGACGATGCCGCCCATCGTCGGCGTGCCGGTCTTCACTTGGTGGCTCGCGGGCGCATCTTCGTAGACGTGTTGGCGCACTTTGAGGCGCCGCAGCAACGGCAATGCGAGCGCGCCGGCAATCGCGGCAAGCGCGAAGCCGACGAACGCGGGCCAGAGCGCGGCCTTTGCGAGATCGATCCCGTGCGGCGGCATGCTAAACCAGATCAGCATGCGACCGCTTCGCGCGCGTAGAGCGGGTGCGCGCCCGCGCCGCGCCATTTGAGCACGACGATCGGCGTCTGTTCGTCACCGTTGCCGTGCGGATTCTCCAGCAGCGCCGTCGCCGTCGCTTCGCGCGCGACTCCCGCCGATGCCCCGAGCACCTTCGCGCGATGCAGATCGTTCACATCGACGATCGCACAACCGCAATGGAGTTCGGCGGCGATCCGCTCCGCGACGGCATCGGGTTCACGCGGGGCGAGCACGATCGCGCGTTCGTAGGGCGGCATCGTGCCGGTATAGCCGTCGATCGCGGTAATCGCGTCGCCGAGCATTTCGTAGAAGCGGCCGCGCTTGCCGACGAGCAAGCCGAGCAGCTGCGCCGCCACCGCCTGCAACACGCGCGGCACACCGACATCGTCGATCACCAGCTGCATCGATTCGGGCTGATTCACCGTCGCGAGCGGGTGCGCGCGGCGCGCGAGCGCGAAGGCGAGCTTCGACGGGCGAATCGCTTCCGCGGCGACGAAGGCACCCTGCGCGATGGCGACCGCGGTCTCCGAGATCGCGAGCACGTCGCCGGGTGCGGCGATGCCGCGCACCGCTTCCCGTACCACCGCAACGAGATCGTCACCGCGATGCAGCAAGCGCGTGCGCACCGGAATGGCGACGAGCCCCACGGGCAGCGCCTCGTGCCGGACCGCTAGATTCCGCACGCCGTCAGGACCTCTTCGAGAATTTCCTCCATATGATAGCGGCGCGAGCCCTTCAACAGCACGACATCGCCGCTCTTCGTTCGTTCCAACAACCAGAGCGCCGCAGCGTGATTGTCGGTGAAATGCCAAACCCGTTCGCGCGGGAAGCCCGCACGGAGCGCGCCGCGTTCGAGTGCCTCGGCGTACTCGCCGCCGACGAGCACTTCGTCGATCTTCGCCGGCTGCAGATGCTCGCCGACGAGTTCGTGCAGACGCTCCGATTCATCGCCGAGCTCGGCCATGCTCGAGAGCACCGCGATGTGTCGCGCACCGTTTTCGTTGCCGAACGCATCGATCGCCGCACGCATCGAACTCGCGTTGGCATTATACGCATCGTAGACGATGGTGATGAAATCGGGAATCTCGTGGCGTTGGTAGCGTCCCTCGGGCAACGTGAGCGTCGGCATGAGTTCGGCGAGCTCGTCGAGCCGGAAGCCGAGTTCGATCGCCGCAGCGGCGGCGCCGGCGGCGTTCACACGGTTGTGGTGTCCGGGCAGAAAGAGTTCGGTGCGCGCGCGCCGCGGCCGCCCGTTCAGTTCGCGATGCACCACGATCTCGTCGCGGATGAGCGCCGTAAAGGGCGCGCGGACGATATCGTCGCGGTCTTCATCCATCGCATCGTACCAGTGCGGGATCTGTCCGAGCGAGGCGGCGCGATGCTGCGAGACGCGGTCGCGCGCGTTGAGCAACGGCGCGGCGCCGGTCGAAAAGAGCCCCCACTTCGTTTCGGCGAGGCGTTCGCGCGAGCCCATAATTTCCAAATGCGCCTCACCGACGTTGGTGAGCAGGCCGAAGTGCGGTTGCGCGATCTCGACGAGCGCGTGGATATCGCGGTATTTGCGCGCGCCCATCTCGACGACGATCACGTCGTGGTCGTCGTGCGATTCGAGCAGGAGCTTGCTGACGCCGATCTCGTTATTTTCGTTCGCGCTGGTGACGTGCAGGCGCTTTCCATAGCGCGCGCGCAGCAATTGCGAGAGCAGGTGTTTGGTCGTCGTTTTGCCGCTGCTTCCGGTAATCGCAATCACGTGCCCGTCGAAGCGCGCGCGCGCCGCGCTCGCGAGCGCCATATACGCGACCAGCGTATCGGCGACTTCGACCGTCGGGCGATCGGCCATGGCGACGACCGCACGATCGACGATGGCGAGCGCCGCGCCTTTCGCAAACGCATCGCCGACGAAATCGTGGCCGTCGAATCGTTCGCCGCGCAGCGCGAGAAAAGCGTCGCCGGGCTCCAGCGAGCGCGTATCGGTGACGATGCGCATGGGCGCGAGCGTCGCGTCATTACGAACGCGATGCGCTGCAGTCGCCCGCACGATCTCCTCGATTGTAAAGCGCCTCACGCGCCGACCCTCCTTCGCGCCAGGGCGTCCGCCGCCGCGGCGACGTCGTCGAAGGGCAGGACCCGATCGCCGACGACTTGATAGTTCTCGTGCCCTTTTCCAGCGACGAGCACCGTATCCCCGGCGGCGGCATGAAGAATGGCGCGTTCGATCGCGCGGCGACGGTCGAGTTCGATCGCGGCGGGCGGATGGTGCATACCGGCGAGAATCTCCTCGACGATCGCCTGCGGCTCCTCGCTGCGCGGATTATCGTTGGTGAGGTAAACCTGGTCGGCGAGCCGCGCCGCCACCTCCCCCATCGCGCGCCGTTTGCTGCGGTCGCGGTCGCCGCCGCAGCCGAAGACGACCACCAGCCGCCCACGCAGGTTTTCGCGGAGCGCGAGCAGCGCGTTCTCCAGCGCGTTGGGGGTGTGCGCGTAATCGACGATGACGTCGATATCGCCGTTGCCGACGCGCTGCATCCGCCCCGGAACGCCCTGCAGGGCGCCGATCCCGCGCGCCGCGGTCGCGGTATCGATCTCCATCAGGCGCGCGAGCGCGACGGCGAGCAACGCGTTTTCGACGTTGAAGCGCCCGGGGAGATGCTGCTCGAAGGCGACGCCGTCGAGCGTGAAGCGCGCGCCGATGGAGCTGAGCTGCAGGTCCTCCGGGCGAATCTCCGCGGGGCCCTCCAGCGCGTAGCCGATGCAGCGGCGCCGCCCCGACAACTCCGCGAACCACTGCGCGCCCCACGGGTCGTCGAGCCCGAACGCACACGCGGGAGCGAGATCGAAGAGCCGCCGTTTCGCGGCGGCGTAGGCTTCGATGCTGCCGTGG
>JAJXXM010000299.1 GCA_021781095.1 bacterium | reverse complement strand
TCCGGGAGCCGGAAAAGGCACGCAGGCGCAGATTCTCTGCGAGCATTTCGGTTTCGAGCAGCTCTCGACCGGCGATCTCTTGCGCGCGCATCGCGCGCGCGAGAGCGAACTCGGGCGCGAGGCCCAGGGCTATATGACGCGCGGAGAGCTCGTTCCCGACGCCTTGATCGTCAAGATGGTCGAAGGCGAATTGCGTCCCGGAGCGGCGGTGATCTTCGATGGATTTCCGCGCACGATTCCGCAGGCGCAAGCGCTCGACGCGCTCCTCGAAGAGCGCGGACGCGGCCTTCCCACCGCCGTGTATTTCCGCATCGATCGGGCGCTTCTTGAAGAGCGCTTGCTCGGACGCTGGAGCAATCCTCGCACCGGGCGCGTCTATCACGAGCGCTTCAATCCGCCCGCCGTCGCCGGCATCGACGACGAGGACGGCGGCCCGCTGGTGCAGCGCGACGACGATAAGCCGGAGACGGTGAAGAAGCGCCTCGACGTTTTCGAAGCGCAGACGATGCCGTTGGTCGACTATTACGAACGCGCCGGGCGCCTGACCTCGATCGATGCGAGCGCTCCAGTCGGCGACGTCGCGCACGAGCTCGTCCACGCGCTCGCGCTCGAGCACGGACATTAGCGCGGTGAACTCGTGATCGAACTGAAAAGCGCACGCGAAATCGAGACGATCCGGCGCAGCGGGAAAATCACCGCCGCGGTCCTGGTCGAGCTCATGGCCGCGGTTCGCCCCGGCATCACCACGCGCGAACTCGACGCCCTGGCCGAACGGGGTATTCGTGCGCGAGGCGGCATACCGACCTTTCTCGGCTACCAGGATTATCCGGCCTCGATCTGCACCTCGGTCAACGACGAAGTGGTCCACGGAATCCCCGGGGATCGGGTCCTCGCCGAGGGCGATATCCTCTCGATCGATATCGGTACCACTTTCGAGGGCTTCGTCTCCGATAGTGCGGTCACCGTACCGGTCGGAAAGATCTCGGAGAGCGCGGCACGTCTGCTCCGCGTGACCCAGGAGTCGATGATGGCGGGGATCGCCGAGATGCGGGTCGGCGGGCACGTCGGCGATATCGGGGCCGCCGTTCAGCGGCATGCCGAGCAGCACGGGTACGGAGTCGTCCGCAAACTCGTCGGTCACGGCGTCGGCAGGGCGATGCACGAGGAACCGCAGGTTCCCAACTACGGGAGCCCCGGCACCGGGCCGGAGCTGCGTCCCGGGCTCGTCTTAGCCGTCGAACCGATGATTAACGAGGCTTCCTACCAGGTGAAGACCTTGCGCGACGGCTGGACAGTCGTCACGTCAGATGGTAAACTCTCGGCGCACTTCGAGCACACTATTGCGGTCACGCCCGAGGGGCCGCGCATCCTGACGCTTCGCAGCGTTGGGGAGCACCCCGACGTGGAACGCTATCGACCCGATGCTGAAAAATCGTCGGGCGAGTCAATGGTGAGGAGCTAGAGTGTAATGGCGCGAGGAAAACGCCGAGGTGGGCGTCCGGCCAAGAAGCCGAATGCCGACAAAGCCGCCAAGACGGCGGTGCCCAAGGAAGAGGCGATCGAAGTCGAAGGTACGATCGTCGAACCCCTGCCCAATGCAATGTTCCGCGTCGAACTTGCGAACGGGCATCGGGTGCTCGCCCACGTTTCGGGGAAGATCCGGATGAACTTCATCCGCATTCTTCCGGGAGATCGCGTGTTGGTCGAACTCTCGCCGTACGATTTAACGCACGGCCGCATTACCTACCGCTACAAATAGTGCGCGCGGCGCATCACAGAACGAGGAACCGTCCATGAAAGTCCGTCCGTCAGTCAAAAAAATCTGCGACAAATGCAAAGTGATCCGCCGCCACGGCAAAGTGCGGATTATTTGCGACGTCAACGCAAAACACAAACAGGTACAGGGGTAATCCATGGCTCGTATTTCCGGTATCGATCTGCCGCGCGAAAAGCGTATCGAGATCGCACTCACGTACATCTACGGAATCGGCGCGACGACGGCTGCGAAGCTGCTCGAACGCGCGGGTATCGATCCGAATCGCCGAGTGAAAGAGCTCAGCGAAGAGGACGAGAAGCGTCTACGCGAAGCGATCGACGGGCTCGCGCTTCGGCTTGAGGGCGACCTCCGCCGCGAAGTACAGGGCAATATCAAGCGTTTGATGGATATCGGTTGCTACCGCGGCTTGCGCCATCGGCGCGGGCTCCCGGTTCGCGGGCAGCGCACCAAGACCAACGCGCGCACGCGCAAGGGTCCCAAGCGCACCGTCGCCGGCAAGAAGAAGACCGTTAAGAAATAGCGCGGTAGCTTCGGTGACGATCGACGGGATCAACGTCGCAATCGCCGCCGGAGGACGCGTCGGCGGAGCCTTCGCCGCCGAGACGGGAACGGAAATCAAAGCGCTCGCTCCGATCGGAGCGAGCACGATCCTCGAACGAACGATCGCCGCCGCCGCCGATATAGGCGCGCGGCGTATCGTCGTGCTCGGCGGGCCGGAGGTTGCGGAGCGCTGCGACGAGCGCGTCGAACGCGTGCTTCCCGATCGGGGTGAAGGGGCGGGCAATATCCTCGCGTGCATCCAAGCGTTCCGCGACGACGGGCGACGTTCGGCGACGGTCGTGCTCGCGGGGGATCTGCCGTTCCTGGACGGCGCGACGCTCCGCCGATATCTGGAGGCCGCGCCTGAGGGTGCGGTCGCTCTCGGCCTCTGCACCGGGGCGCAGTACGAACGACGCTTTCCGGGGGCGCCGCCGAACGGCGTACTGCTCGCGGGAGAGCGGACGATCAATGCGAGCGCACTCGTGCTCCCGCACGATGCGATCGACGCCGTGGCTCGGGAAAGCGCGGCCTTTTTTAATGCGCGGAAGGCTCCGTGGCGCATGGCGATGCGCGCGGGGCTCGGCGTTTTGCTCGCGCATCTTTTGGGGCGACTGACGATCGAGCGTATCGAGCGTCGTGCGTCGCGCGTCCTCCGCGCGAAGGTTGCCGCGGTGCGAAATTGCGCGCCCGAACTCTGCTTCGACGTCGACTCGCTCGACGAGTATCGGTATGCGCGCGCGTCTCTCTGAAGCGGCACGCCTCGCATTTTTTTGGTTCGGCATCCAAGCGGTTTGGGGTGCGATTCTCGGTGTTCTTTTGCAGGTCCGTCTCGTGGCGATCTTCGGCGCTGCCGCCGCCGGACGATACGCACTCTTTGCGGCGGCCGGTGCCGCCGCCGCAATTCTCGCGCAACTGCTCGCTGCGGCGCTCTCCGATCGCGCCGTTGCGGCGGGGCGCACGCGCGCGCCGCTTTACGTCGTCGGCGTCGCGCTCGCCGTCGCGGCGATCGCCGCCTTTTTGCGCGGCGATTCCGCGGCGACGCTGCTCCTCGCCTATCTCGGGCTGCAGATCGGCATGAACGTGGCGATCGCCCCCTACCAAGCGGCGGTTCCCGAATATCTCGAACGCGACGCGCAACGTGCGGGTAGCGCGTGGTTGGCCGCGATGCAGAGCTTGGGCAATGCCGTGGGTGCGGTGATCGCGGCGACGGCCGGAGCCGCGCTGACCGCAGCGCTCTTACCGCTCGTGCTGCTCGGTTCGCTCGTCGTCGCTTTTCGTTCGATCGCTCGAGTCGTCGAACGACGCCTTCCGCGACGCGGCGAGACTACGAGCATCACGCGCGCGCACGTTCATCTCTTCGGATCGCGTGCGATGATCTTTCTCGCGTTTTACACGATGTTGGGATATCTCTATTTTTGGGTTCTTGGATCGGGGTTGGGCGATCTCGCCGAGCCGCGAACGATCGCCGGCGGGGCGATCGTCGTTTTCACGCTGGCGGGCATCGCGGGAGCTTCGATTGCAGCGCGAGCGGGCCGGAGCTTCGACCTACGCGCGAGTGCGATTGCGGGGGTTGCGGCTTTCGCACTGGCGACGGCGCTCTTCGCATCGTCGCGTGGAATCATCGTCCTTTCATTTGCGAGTATCATCGGTGGGATCGGGTGGGGTGCGTTCCTCGGCGCCGATTGGGCGTTAGGCGCTCGCTACGTGCCGCCGAGTGCCCGGGCGCTCGGATTCGCATGCTGGAACTTGGCGGTCGTTCTCCCGCAATTCTTCGCTCCTTCACTCGTTGGTGCGCTCGCGACGATCCTGGGGCCGCACGGTCCCTGGGCGACGAGCCGCCTCGCCTTTGGTATTGCATTCTTCGAGCTGATCGTGGGTATGCTGTGGCTGGCGCGTTTACCGCAGGGCGAGGAAGCGATGGAACTTCGCGGAGCCGGTCGGCGTTAAGCGCCTGGTGGGCTGGGCCCACCGTCCTATACTTCAATCTGGAGGAAAATGTGAAACGACTCAGCACCGGAGTTCTCGCCGCGCTCATCGTAGCGCTCAGCGGACTCAATGCCGTCGCGGCATCCTCGAAGACGCAAGCACCGGGTAACAGCGGACACAAGGTCATTGCGGATTCGATGGCGGGTATGCCGTCGGCGAATTTCGGAACGCCCCCAACGGGAGCGATTCCGATTCTCTTCAACGACCATCACGTCTATACCAAGCCCGACCTGATGAAAAAGGGTCGCGTGCTCGCGGCAATCGTACGCGGTGGTACCATCCTCGTTCCCCTTCGTTCGATGTTCGAACAAATGGGTGCGACGGTTTCGTATAACGCCGCAACCAAGTCGATCACCGTGAGCAAACCGGGTGCCGAGGTCAAATTGACCGTCGGAAGCCGCGTTGCAATGATCAACGGAGAAGAGCGCAGTCTCGACGTTCCGCCGATGCTCTACAAGGGCAGCGTCGTCGTCCCGATCCGCGTGATCTCCGAAAGCATGGGCGCCTACGTTCAGTGGGTCCCCGAACAGAAAGTCGTCGTCGTTCGTTACGTGGTACCGACGCCGGCCCCGACCGAAGCTCCGGCAACGCCGGCCCCGGTCGAGACGCCGATGCCGACGCCGCCGCCGACCCCGACGCCCGCTCCCGTCGTTCACCAAGCAACGCAGGAGCACTTCATCGCCGGTGATTACATCGCATCGCCGAAAGTCTATAACGAGTTTAGCCCCGGCAATACGTCGAAGAGCGGCTCGTACGATTTCCGCGGCGCATACGAGTTCAGTGCATTCAACCTGCCCTGGATGATCGAAGGCGATTTCCGTAGCTATCAGTACCCGCACAACTGCACCTCGGCAAATCCGGCACCGGCCGGCGATCAGTGTAACGTCACGACGATCGGCAACACGGGTTCGACCTACGTTCCGGCCTTTACGGCGCGCGACCGCGATGCGGAAGTTCGTCTCGGCCTCAAGGTCGCCGACCCGCGTCTCTACATCGGCGTCGGTTATCTCTATCGCACGACCAACTACGGCTACCCGACGCAGAAAGGCTTTGGATTCGGCGCAGAAAAACTGCCCGACCTCAACCAGGGCTTCTCGCTCTACGGCAGCGCGTGGTACTACCCGAACGTGAAGGGGAACTTCATCGATCCGGGCACCGGCATCGGCTATACCTTGGGATACAATATCCTGAAGTACCAGATCGGTGCGGCGATCACGATCCCGAAGAGCCCGATCTTCATCGATCTCGGCTTCGTCGGCGACACCGGTCGCAATAAGACCAACGCACCGGGCGGCTTCACGCACGCCGGTCCGTACATCGGCCTCGGTCTTTCGTTCTAACGAACGAGATCACGGCCTCGCCAACTGCGCCTCTCCGAGCTCGATGCTCGGGGAGGCGCTTCATTTTTGGCCTGCCTCGTGCCGCGCAGGGGTGACCGACGGAGACGCTGAAGGCCCGCCGAACACGGTTGCACTCAAGGAGATGGGTTCGATGCTTCGTTCTCTCGCGTTCGGCATAGGTGTCGCCCTTGTAGGGTCGCTCCCGGCGGTGGCCTCCGCTTCGTCGCCGACGATTCTATTGAACGATCGTCACGTTGATTCGGCCCCGACCGTCATCGTGAACGGCCGGGTGCTCTCCGGACTCGTGCAGGGCAAGCGGCTCTTGGTGCCGCTCCGCTCGATGTTCGA
>JAJXXM010000186.1 GCA_021781095.1 bacterium | reverse complement strand
TTCGGCATGAAAATCCTCGAGCGCGGCATGGAATGCCGTGCCGTAACTCGCCGCTGGGGAATCCGGCTCCTCGATGGGATCGCAAACGTAGCGAAAAAACCAACGACGTCGGCAATCGACAAACATGTTGAGTGCCGATGCACTCAAGGGTCGGTTCGGCGTCGTCACGGGGCGGGCCGGTTCGGGCGGAAGTGCGCCCGCGGGGAGTTCGGCGGGAGGCACTCCGGCAGAGCGTTCCGGGGGCGCAGGCTGCGGCGCTTCGAGCGCGAGCAGCAACGGCTGCGGGTCGCTTTTTGCTTGGGACTCGCGCGCCGCATGCTGCCACGCCGCAAACGCATCGCGTTCGCCCTGCGCGAGTGGAAGGGCGGCTTCCTCGAGCGCCGCGAGAGGGCGTTCGCTCGCTCGAGCGAGCGCGATGGCGGCCGCCGCGGAGATCGAGGAGAGCGCCGTATACGCGAGGAGCAGCCGTTCGAGCGCGGCGCGGTCGCCACGGTGCGACCACGCGATCGCGTCCTGCTCGATCGTGGGGCGGAGCATTGCAAACTTCACGTCGCGCTTAGGTTTCAGGAAGAGGCTTCGTCCCCTCCCGCGAAGTGCACTCAAAAGCGAGGTCCTCTGTCATGAAACGAATTATCGTCGGTATCAGCGGTGCGAGTGGTAGCGCGTATGGCTATATGGCGCTCCAAGCGCTGCGCGCGATCGGCGGCGTGGAAACGCACCTCGTGCTCAGCACGGCCGCGCAACGTACCATCTCGTTGGAAACCGATCTCACGGTCGAGGATTTTCACGGACTTGCCGACGTGGTGTATCGCGACGACGATCTCGCCGCAGCGATTTCCAGCGGTTCGTTTTTAACGGACGGAATGATGGTGGTGCCCTGTTCGATGAAGAGCGCGAGCGCGATCGCGTATTCGCTCAACGATAATTTGCTCGCGCGCGCCGCCGACGTCTGCCTCAAGGAGCGCCGCCGCACCGTGCTCGTCGTGCGCGAAACGCCGCTCCACCTCGGCCACTTGCGCACGCTCGCACAACTCGCGGAGATCGGCGCGACGATTCTCCCTCCCGTTCCGGCGCTCTACGCAAATCCTCGCAGCGTCGACGATATCGTGGCGCACACCGTCGGGAAGGTACTCGACCAATTCGGGATTCCGAACGAACTTTTCAGGCGTTGGCGGACGCCAGAAGTCGTTCCGCCAGCGCAACGTCGCTAACCCGATCGACGTTTACGGCAAATTCGGCGAACGGCGACGGAATCGCACGGACCGAAGCCCCGACGATCTCGCTCGCGCGCGCTTGCGCTCGTTCGATAGTGAGCCGCCCGAGCGCGTAACGGAACAATAATCCCCATCCGAAAAGCCCCGCGAGGCGTAGCGGGGACTTGCGTGCGGCGCCGAGCCGCTCGATGAAGTCGTCGAGCCGTGCCAACGCGCGCGGCTTCAACGCGATCGCACCGCCGCCGCAATACCGCCCATCACGCATGCGCGCCCACGTGTGCGGCACCTCCGGAAATCGTTGCATGTGCGTGCCGTACTCGACGCATCCATAACCGATATCGGCATCGGCATCGCGCGCTCGCTCGATGAAATCGTCGACCGCCGCCGCCGAGAGCATCGGAAGATCGCTCGTCCAGACCGCGACGATCTCGTCGGGGGGCAAGCCCTCGAGCCCCGAGCGGAGCGAGTCGCGAATTTTCGCACCATCGGGCACGCATTCGTCGGCGAGCGCGAGTGCGGGGTGCCCGGCTGCGCTCGATGGGGCGACGACGCGTATGCCGCTCACGGCGCTCGCCGCGCGGATGGGAACGAGCGTCCGCTCCAGCAGCGTGCGCCCCGCGATCAGTGCGAACGCCTTGTTCGGAGCGCCGGGCGTACCGGCGGCGATCGCATCGTGCGGTCCGCCGGCGAGAACGACGCACTTCATGCCGAGGCTCCTTTCCATGTTGCGCCCGATCGAAATTCGGCGACGAACCGCCGATACTCCGGCGGCAACGCGAGCCGTTCGGCGCTCGCTTCTGCCTCGGTTCGCCGCTCGAAGAGTGCGAAAAGGCTCGATCCCGAGCCGGCAAGGAGTGCGCGCGAACGTCCCGCGGCCTCGATCGCCGCAGCCGCGCGCGCGATCTCCGGGTGTTGCGCGAGGGCGTCGTCGTGAAAATCGTTCGTCAGCAGCCGTGCGACTTCGGCGAAATCGGCGCGCTGGAGTGCGGCCACGGCGCGGATGCCGACGCTCTCGTTCCGCGGACGCTGCGGCCGCTCGCGTTCGTCGAGGCGCCGGTAGGCCTCGGCGGTCGAGATGGAAACCGGCGGTTTCACGATGAGTGCGGCCCACGGTGCAATCGCGCCGACCGGCGTCACGCGTTCGCCGGTTCCTTCGACGAGCGCGCCTCCTTCGACGAGGAAGAACGGTACGTCGGAGCCGAGGGATCGCGCGACGGCGAGCTCGTCGCGGCTCGGCGCCTCCCCGAACGCACCCGCGCGAGCCGCGAGCAGCACCGCTGCCGCATCGCTCGAGCCGCCCCCGAGCCCGGCCTGCGTGGGAATCCGCTTGCGAAGTGCGATGCGGGCGGCGCGGACGCCGATCGCGCGCGCCGCGCGCAAAACGAGGTTCTCCTCGCCAACGAGCGCCGGATCGTCGCAATCGAACGAGAGCCGCTCCGCGGGCTCGATCTCGATTTCGTCACAGAGATCGACCGGCACCATGAGCGAGCGCAGGGCGTGATAGCCGTCGGGACGCTTCCCCAGCACCTCGAGCGTCAGGTTGATTTTTGCCGGAGCCGTGAAAAGCGAGCGATTCATCGTCGGAGTTGACGATTGTCGAAAGAGCGCGGGCTTCCTGGGCGAATAGAGCCGCTATGCGTTCGAGTTTCGATGCCCAGCGGAATGAATTCTGCGCCTACGTCATGCACGAACGTGAGACGCCGTACGGGCTCTTGCTCGGTAATTTCAAGTCGTACGCGCAATCGACGGCGAAAGCCGGCGTCCGCGGGCTCTGGGACGCCGATAGCGATCGGATTATTTTCGGCACCCATCAAATCGCATATCGGCTTCGCGACGTCGGCGTCACCTACTTCCCGCACGAAATCGAACGCACGTTTACCTTTCTTCCCTACGCGCAACTCTCGGAATTTACGTTGGGCGAGCGCATTCACGTTACCGAGGCCTTTTACGTTCCGCACGGGCCGAAGTTCGACCGGAGCGTCGCCTTCGTTGTCGACGTCACGCTCTACAACCCGGGCGACCAAGCCGTGGACGTCGCGGTCTTTCCATGGGCCCTGCTCGTCGGGCAGCGGTTTTACGGTGAGACCGAGTCCGACGTCGATGCGGGCGTCGTCGACGGCAGCATTCATGCCGTGAATTCGACGCTGGGGGCGCAGCGTTGGTGGGGCGGTTCGCGCGAACCCTACGCCGCGACGGTCTCGGTGCGCGAGCAAGCATTGCTCGCGCAAATGCGGAGCGGAACGCTGCTCGACGAAGACGCGAGCGTCGAAGCCTTCGTCGAAGGCGGAGAGGCGGCGCGTACGTCGAGCGTTCGCGGGCGTATTTTCGGAGCGATGGAATATCGCATCACCGTCGATCCCGGTGCAAGGGCCCTCTTGCGGCTGGCCGTCGTGTTTCATAAGGACGGCTCGGTCGATCTGCGCCCACGCTTCAACGAATTGCTCGCGGATTCCAAGGCGCTGCACGACACGCAACGCTATTTTGCAAAGCGGCTCGCGGACGCGCGATTCCTGACGCCATCGCAGCGGATTTCGCGCGGCGTCGTATGGGCGAAAGCCAATATGCTGCGTATCATTAAAGAGTATCCCATCGGGTGGGGATCGACGAATTCTCCGCCTTCCGATATTTTGGTCTCGCGCGATACGTCGTGGTTCGTGCACGGATTCGATTACTTCATGCCCGAGTTTAGCCGCGACGCGATCGAAGTATTCAATCAACATATCGAATCCAGCGGCTTGATGATCGAATACGTTCGCGGCGTGAACGCCTATAAAACGGCGTACGATCTCAATATTAACGACGATACCCCGCTGCATTGCATCGCGATGCTCCACCATTACAACGCGACGCTCGACGAGGCGTGGGTGCGCTCGCGCTTGCCGATCGTCCGTCAACTCGCCGATTATTTGCTCTCGCAGCGCGACGAACGCGGACTCCTTTTCGGAAAAGCGCAAGGGGTCGATATGTACGGCATCAGTTCGTGGCGCAATATCATTCCCTACTACAAGCTCGACGGTGCGGTGACGGAGATCAATAGCGAAGGCGTCTTCGCGCTGGAGGCTGCGGCGATGCTCTGCGCGGTTGCGGGGGATCAGGAGGCGTGGCAGCGCTACTCCGACGAAGCGCAATCGTTGCGCGAAGCGACGATGAGCTATCTCTTCGACGACGATACCGGCGCGTTCGTTCTCAATATCGACCAGAACGGCGATTTCCAAGATAGCTTTACCGCCGACGAGATCTTCCCGGTGCTCTTCGATGTCGCCGACGCCGACGAACGCAAGGCGATTCTCAAGCGCCTTTCGGAGAGCGACTTTACGACGCCGGTCGGCCTGCGCACCATCTCCACGGCCGACCCGTGGTACTTCCCGTCTTTCGGCTTCGGCTTGCTCGGCGGCGTCTGGCCCGATCTCACGCTCTGGTACGTCGTCGCGCTGGCACGCAACGGCGGTATCGACGAAGGAGTCGGATTTTTGGAGCGCATCTACGAAGCGATGGAGGGTGGAAGCGCGCGCAACACCGTGCCCGGCGAGTTCGCCGAATGGTTCGACGGTGGCTCGCTCACCAATCGCGGCATGTACCTCTCGCCGTGGACCGGCGCGAAATATCTCTGGGCGGTTGCGGAGACGGTCGGCGGATTCGACGGATACCGCACGAGCGGGCGCCCGCATCTCAATCCGTTACGCCCGAAAGGCTGGAACTGGGTCGCCGGCGTGAACGTGCGCTGGGGCGGGAAGCGCTGCACCTACGTCGTCGATTTTGAGGCTGCGACGATTTCGACGAACGCCCCGGATCTTTCGGCCGAGGAGCCCTATCGCATCGTCGACGCCGGGCGGGACGTCAGCGACGAAGTGACCCTCTCCCCGGTGGAGATCGGCGCGGTTGCCTTCGAAGCCCCGAACGGGAGCGTCCGCATCTTCCTCCTCAACGACGACGAGCAGGAGCGCGACGCGATCGTCGAGTTCCGCGGCAGCAGCCATCGCGTCGAGCTTGCGAAGGGGGCCATCGCGAGCATCCTCCTCGGCGGGCGGTAGCCCGAGGCGGGCGCGAAACGCCACCTCCGCGCTCCGGCGGCTGTTGTCGCTGAAGAAGGTTGCGCCCCCTGGTACGATAGGGGCCGACCCACAACCAGCGATAGGAGCGACCCGGTGGAACAGAAAGGTACTCTCACAGTCAAGCGTGGCCTGGCCCAGATGCTCAAGGGCGGCGTCATCATGGACGTCGTGACCCCCGAGCAAGCGGTCATCGCCCAGGAAGCCGGGGCCGTTGCGGTGATGGCGCTCGAACGCATTCCGGCGGATATTCGCGCCGCGGGCGGCGTCGCGCGCATGAGCAATCTCGAATTAATTCGCTCGATTATGGATGCGGTGACGATTCCGGTGATGGCGAAGGTGCGCATCGGCCACATCGGTGAAGCGCAGGTGCTGCAGGCACTCGGCGTCGATTTCATCGACGAGTCCGAAGTGCTCACGCCCGCCGACGACAAGTTCCACCTCGCGAAAAATGATTACACGACGCCGTTCGTTTGCGGCGCTCGCGATCTGGGCGAAGCGTTGCGTCGTATCGCCGAAGGCGCGGCGATGATTCGCAGCAAGGGCGAAGCGGGCAGCGGCAATATCGTCGAGGCGGTCCGCCACATGCGCGCGATCGGCGACGGCATTCGCGAGCTCACGGTCGCGCCGAAAGAAGAACTCGTGGCGCGCGCGCGCGATCTCGGCGCGCCGCTCGATCTCGTCACCTACGTCGCGGAAAACGGCAAACTCCCCGTCGTGCTCTTTTGCGCGGGCGGCGTTTCCACGCCGGCCGA